>QEXZ01000011.1:19329-23090 GCA_003160755.1 Methanomicrobiales archaeon | reverse complement strand
CTCCGTTTGGTAGCCCCCATCGTTGGGGATCGAATACCGATTCATATTTTTTTTAGTACACATGCTTTGCAGTAGAAGTATAGGCTATATAAAGTTTATTAAATGTGACATTGTCAAATTAGTCGTGATAATAGATATCTTTGTGCCATTCTTAAGTAAACTGCTTATTTTTTCGATAAAGACTCTACTTAGCTTCTTTTTCCCCTGCGATTTTTCTATGCTGTTTTTTATAACATCTCCAATCAAATAAATGAGATTATTTCGTACAGTTATTACATCCTCAAGTGAATAATCTTTGGACAGAGCTTCTTTCTTTTGAATGATATAATCAATAAGACTTAGAACATCCTCAATGTTGGGATAGATACCGTTTAAAGGGTAATAAGTACTCTCGATAAATTTTTTAACCCTTTTAACTCTTTCATCTCGGATAAAGATGCCTCCAGGATCAAAAGCTTTACTCAAGAATTCAGTACCCGTAGGAGCAGTATTAACCACGGCCTTTGTAAAGCCAGCTCCGATGAAGAAGACAATTCTTCGGCCTTCTTTTTTCATTTTTTCTTATCTTTCCCATCACAGCCACCAAGCAAAACGGCACATAACTTTGGTATATTATCTACAATACTTCGTCTATACCTCTTTCTGTGTGAAACACATATTTCCTTAAAAATTTCCCTGCTCATCCTTTTTTATCACCTTCTTTATTACCCCCTACACATATTTCACCTATGGACAATACCTCACACTTAATAATGCCCAAGGAACGCCCAACGCCCACCTAAGTTATCAACCTCACCAAAAACCGCACATAATCCTTCAAATCCCTTATTCTGACGTTCTCATCCGCACCATGCGCATTGCTCTCTATCCAGTTGCCAACGCCAAAAGCACAAACCGGCTGTTTCGTTTGCAGAACCGCATAAGCAACGTCCAAACCACCCTGTACACCCGTTATGTCCTTATGACCAAAAACGTCAGAAGCCGCGCCTTTCACCCTTCTTACCCACTCGCTGCTCGGATTGCTAAACATAGGCGGATAACCCGGTTTACAAATCAGCTCTAATTCTATCCCATGCTTTGTTTTTACGCGTTGCAAAAAATCCTCGAACTCCTTTATCACTTCTTCAACTGCTTCCTCCGGTATATATCTACGGTCGCCACGCAAAGTGCAGCTTGGTGGTATAACGTTCTCCTTTACGCCACCGTTTATCATCGTAACGTTGAAAACAGACGTTATGTGTTTCTGCCCTGTCGTTTCAGTCATGTAAGAGCTGCAGGGTGCTTTCGATTGCCGATTCCCCACTTTCCTTTTCAACGCACCCAGCTCTTCTATTACCAGCATTGCCTGCTCTATCGCATTCACGCCCAAAAACGGAACAGAGCTATGGCATGATTTTCCATACACCTTCATTTCCCAGTTCATCACCCCGTTTGTAGCTACACATATACCTTCGTTATCGCCGTCCATACAGAGTAAATAATCGCCCTGAAGGAGACCCGCATCTGCAAAGAAGCACAAACCTGAATAGGGTCCTATCTCTTCATCCGTGGTTAACGCAATGCGGAGATTATATTTGCTCGCCAAATTCAGCTTGCGCATCACGCTTAATGCCGTCAAAAGCGATGCCACACTCCCTTTTGAATCCGCTACACCACGTCCGTATATCCTGCCATCTTTGAGCACCGACTCAAAAGGCGGTGTGCTCCAGCCTTCTCCTGCTGGAACCACATCCAAATGCGTGTATATATCTACGCTTTCCTCTGCACCGAAATCTTTGGTAGCGAGGAGGTTCATTCTTTCTCCGCTTAGTTCCGCACTCTTTTGCCGTGCTTCATAAACGTCCTCAGGCATCTCTACCTTTTCGCATTCAAACCCGAAATCCTCAAACACCGGAATAAGCCAATCCACTATCTTTCTGTAATTCTGCCCGGGAGGCACAAACGTGGGTATCCTGACTAATTCCGTGAGATAATCTATAAGTTCCTTCTCTTTGCTTTCTACTAATTTCTCCAATTCCTCTTTTCCTTTCATTTTTATAACAACAATTAGGCAAAGTGAGTGAACACTTACCGCCTGTTCCACTCATCAGCCGTGACATCATGACCAATAATACCCTCCACTTCTCGTATCATCATCCGAAGCTGAGGCACGGAGTACTCGACATTGGAAGGAATTGCCAGGCGATGCAGCTCATAGACCATAAACTGGTGACGTGTACCAGAGAAGGGACCTTCAAAGCCAAGCTTCCGCAACCGCTGGATAAAATCCCTGCGCTTACACGGCACCCACCGGCTCATAGCTTGGCTCCTTATTCAAATCAATGCTGGCAATTACTGGTAAGGGATGCCTCAACTTGAGACCAACCAGTATCCAATCTTCTAATGTTGAACGCAGTGCCTCTTCACACTCACGTAAAGTGGCACCGAACGCTATCACCCCCTTGCACGGGGGAATCCACCCGACGAACGTTCCGTCTTCCAGTTTGTCATAGACGGCATGTGTTATTGCCTGTCCCACATATTCAGTGAGGATGAATCGTATTGTCATGGTCATTAAACATCTCCAATGTTTTTTCTTTAAATAATCTTTTCTTCTTATAATAAAAGTGTAACCCTTTCTATCATTGCTAAAGAAGAAGATTTATAAAAAGCCATGCAAGAGCAAGATAAGTTCAGTTGCATTATGGTTGATTGGAACTATGCATACGACCTTTGCAGGGATGTAGGTGAGGAGATGCGGGATGCGGGGTTTACACCGGAGGTTATAATTGGGATAGCGAGGGGCGGCTGGTATTTAGCTCGTGTTCTTTGCGATTTGTTTCTGCTTAAGGATTTATTCAGTTTGAAGGTGGAGCATTGGGGCGTAACGGCTACAATCACGGGCGAAGCAGAACTGAAATACGGGCTTGATGATGCGGCAATAAAGAAACTAAGGGGAAGGAAAGTATTGATAGCCGATGACGTGGCGGATACCGGGGACAGCTTAAAGCTCGTAGCCGAATATACAAAATCGCTGGGAGCAAAGGACGTGAAAACCGCAACTATGCATCATAAAACCTCTTCCTCTTTCATTCCCGATTTCTACGGCGAGCTGGTAAAAGAATGGCGGTGGGTGATATATCCCTGGAGCATCCATGAGGACGTGATGGATCTGGTAGAGAAGGTGATAGGAGAAGGTGGTAAATGGATGGGTTTGGATGAAATAAGGGATTCTATGAAGGCGGAGTTTGACTTTTACGTTCCTTATCACCTTCTAAAGGAGATATTGGGGAATATGGTGTTTCACGGTAAGCTAAAAAAAGAAGAGGCAGAAGAAGGTGGGAAGGTGGTGTGGAAGAGAATAGTTTAAAAAAAATTCTCCCACAACCTTCCCAGCGACATTTTTACAACGTTTCGAGTCCAAATGACTCCAGCAGCACATCTGTATTTATCTTCCCGCTAGTGAACGTTTTCCCGCTGTTCACTTCGTTTACCGTGATTTCCGCAGGTGCGAACATGCCCGCATCTACCTTAAAGAAGTCGAAGCCCGCTTCCTTGAATGTCGTATAGAACGGCTTTCCGTAATCCTTTGAGTTGAGCGAAGGCACTTTCTTCACGTATTCTTTCAATTCTTCCACGTTATCGTAATCCACCGTGTAATATGTGCGACCGCAATAGATGATGCAATCGTTGGTCGAACCCATACATTTCACGTCATTACCTACAACAGGCGAGATGGGTATGATGCCATGCGCATGCTCTATGCAGTTTATGTCAAATCC
>QEXZ01000011.1:0-19229 GCA_003160755.1 Methanomicrobiales archaeon | reverse complement strand
ATCCCCCTTCTTCTCCTACCCCCGCATCCACGATCGTTGTCCCGTTATCCAGCTCCTCTATACCTACTTGCAACGCCTCCGAATTGTCCATCATCTCCTCAAATATATCCAATCCATACTCATTCACACTTATCATCATTTTCTCTCACCACTGGTACTTCAACACGTACCTATTATAAATAAGAATATGATTTGTTGCTGATGGGCATTATTTTCTCGTTGTATAAATAAAGTATAGCATCTTTCTATTTAAGACACAGATTTACACTGATTTACACAGATTTATTTTAGTTTAACCGTGTTGATTCTCATCATCTGTGCTAATCTGCGTTAATCTGCGTCCATAATTTATTTTCTGTTTTCTTGTGGAAATCTGTGTAATCTGTGGTTAATAATTTTTAATCACGCATTACGTACATTCACCTCACCTCATTCGCACCATATCGCATCCTATCCATCAATTCCTGCTTCTTTCCCTCGTTCCAGCCACTCACCGATTGCAAATATCCCGTTATTCTTGATATGTAATCCAGATTTGTAGACGCACACTTCTCGCACTCCTCCTTCAACCCCATCGCCACGTGCGAACAATCCAGACACACCGTCATATCCTTGGTGAACGCATAATAGCCCGTTTGTGTGCCTCTCGCTATTTTCATCGCAAGACTTTTTATCCCCCTCGAGTCGGGATAACCCTCTCCGAGGAATATATGCATGATGTCCCCGCCATCAACGATTGGAAAGAAGATATGCTCGATTTTTATTCGCTCGGCAAGTGAGATATCCGCATTCGGCGGCACATGCGTGCCATTCGTATAGTAAACAGGCAAGTCCCTCGTCTCGTTTATCTGCGAAAGAGCCTTCTCAACATCTCCTTTCGCTACTTTCAGTACCTTCTCTCTAAATTCCTTATTCAGGATGTCTGCCACTGCGAATCGCTGTGCAACGGTTTCTGCAGGCGTTCTCGCAAAGCTTATCTCCATCCCTTCTCGTTCCGACAATTCCTTCGCATATAACTCCATCTCTGTCATTACGCGTATTGCAAGCCTCAACGCACCCGTATCCTCGTGCATTTGCTTTCCGTAATGATATTGAACCAGCTCATTTATTCCCACCACGCCGATAATATACACCAATTCGTCAAGATAAACCGCTACATCTCCTTTTTCATCAGTGTGCGGGTCCTTAGGCCTCTGTGTAGCAAAAGGCATTCGCCCACTTTCTACTATCTTATTCATCCATCTCTTCTTCACCTTTAATACCTCTACTGCAAGGTCCATCAGCCTCCTAAGTTCTGCAAACAGCTTCTCATCGTCTCCCCCAGCCCTGTAAGCCGCTCTTGGACAGTTTATCGTTATTACCTGCCAGCCACCCATCGAGAAGTGCTTGCCGTTCTGGAAATACATCTTATCCTTAAAATCTTCGTCATCGGGTGACGTTTTGAAACTGTAGGCACAACACTGATAGCACGAAACCCCTTCCCCTGCTCCTCTATACTCCGGTATTTTATTATCGAAATAGGGCGTACCATACTTCGCCGTCAGCTCAAATGCTAAATCGTAAAGCTCCCCGTAAGTAGGCAAATCAGGATTGAGCTTATTAAATTCCTCATTCTCCTCGAGGAACTGCGGCTCTATCGCTACTTCGGGCTTCGGGAAGTTAAAGGGTTTTCCCCAGTAATCTCCCTTGAGCATTACGTTCATCAGTGCCTTGAACGCCAACCGCACTTCTCGCTCAAAGTCGCCATAAGTCCGAAGCGGTGCTTGCTCTCCATTCCATATCGCACCTTTATAAACCACTGGCTTATCTTTCCATATCTTCGGGATGCCCGGGTTAAGCTGAACTGAACTGAAAACCAATTGCCCCCCGCGTGCCACTTGCATCTGCGTCATCTCGTACACGAACATCTGCATGAGCTGCTCTATCTCCTCGTACGAAAGACCTTCAAAATACGGTGCGATGAACGTAAGGAAGTTAAAGAAGCCCTGCCCCCCTGCGAAGTTGGTCTGCGCACTGCCCAAAATTTTAACTGCATGTAGAATGGCAACTTCGGGCTTCTTTGCAGGTCCCGCCACCGATGCTTTCGTCCCCGACCCATCGGGCATCAAGCCATAGTAGAAGAAGTACCGGAGGTCCCAATCCTGGCAGAAGCCCCGAGTCCCGAAATATTCGAGGTCGTGTATATGCAAATCGCCGCTGAGATGTGCATCCGCAAGTTTTGGCGGTAAAAGCAGCAAATACTGTTCCTTGCAAATCTTGTCCGCTTTCTTCTTGTGCGACGTTTCTGCGTTATCCTGTAAGTTCGCATTCTCCTGCGCCTCAAATCCTTCGCCTATATCAATAAGGTGCGCATCGTACACCGGCGTCCCAACCCTCGTGCAGATGTTCTTCCACTCTTGTTCAGGATACTCCTCCAATAAAATCTGGTTCACTATTTCACGCACTAAAGCACCCGAAAGCTGTGAGATGCCCATTATCTTTATCCGTTTCTCTGCCTCACGTGCTATCTCCCGCGCCGTATCTTCATCTATTGCAGATGCGCCCGCATAAAATTTCTCGCTTAATTTGGTCTCACGTAAAAGCTGTTTTACAATTGCTTCTCGGTCCCACTTCAGCATGTGCCCATCGCTGGTTCGCACCTTCGGGAACCTCAGTTCCATTCCGTCCAGTGTGGTTTGTATCGTATCCGCACCGGCACCTGCACCCGTTCCCGGATTAAATTCCCTGCTCTTTCCCCTCCTCATTTCTTATCATCTCTTTAATTGCTTCTTTCCTCAGGTCATCACCAGTGAATAAATCGTTGTGCGTGAGAAAATCCGAACCTATCTGGACGACAGGCGTAATCAGTGTAAAAACGCCGTTTATTCTCAACTCAGTTAGCGCATCCGCCGTGGTTATATCCACCTCCTCGTATTCTCTTCCTTCTGCGCCTAAAAATTCCTTTACCTTCTTACAATTAGGGCATATTTCTGTCGTGTAAACTTTTATTTCTATCTTCATTTCAATCTCAATTAAGTGAAATAAACATCAATTAAAAAAAAGTAACGCTGGCGCCAAGGAAGCCAAGGCCCGGAATTGAACCGGGATAAAGCTGATCTGCAGTCAGCCGCGTCTGCCGCTCCGCCACCTTGGCACAACGAATCACAATTAGGGAATAGCCACTAGCCAATAGGGACTGGGGTATCCAACGCTGTACTTGCTGTATAATCCCTGGTCCCTATTGCCTAAAAGTGCACTTTACAACTCCGATTTCATCTGAGCCCGGTAAGAGGGTTTTTATCAGTGCGGACGTTAGTAGCTGCGGGCTGAAAATCTCGGCTTTCGCCTTGATTCTTACACCCCAGCCCTATCAAACCGCTCTTCTAACGATGTCCTTAAAGGAAGTCTCTTTTTGGGGATGGCTTCGAGCTTAGATGCTTTCAGCTCTTATCCAACAGCGCGTAGCTGCCCGGCAATGCCCTATCGGACAACCGGTACACCAGAGGCGCCGCTACTCTGTTCCTCTCGTACTAAAAGCAGCTTCCCCTCAGACCTCCAACACCCCCAATAGATAGCAACCGACCTGTCTCACGACGGTCTAAACCCAGCTCATGATCTCCTTTAATAGACGAACAGTCTTACCCTTGGCTGCTGCTGCACAGCCAGGATGGAGAGAGCCGACATCGAAGTAGCAAACCTCCAGGTCGATATGGACTCTCGCTGGAGACAACTCCGTTATCCCCGGGGTAGCTTTTCTGGCGTCTTTAGGGTTTACCAATAACCCTTAAAGGTTCGTTAGACCTGACTTTCGTCCCGCGACTTCCTGTTATGCGAAGTCACATCAGGCTGACTTTTACTCTTGCACTCTACGGTGGATTTCTGACCCACCTGAGTCAACCTTTGGGCGCCCTCGATATTCTTTCAAGGGCATGGCGCCCCACCTAAACAGCCCACCTACCGGTGTCCTCTTTTGGAAAAGAGTAAGGGTCACAACTTCGGATGGGTAGTGTTCCATTGGCGGCTCTGTGCCTCCTGGCGAAGACACTTCTTCGCCTCCTACCTACGCTCTACATCCGAAGTCGTAGCTCAACGGCAGACTGCTGTAAAGCTCCACGGGGTCTTCGCTTCCCCTTGGGGGTCCCCGGTCTTTTCGCCGGGATGATGATTTCGCCGGTTTCCAGCTAGGGACAGTAGAAGGCTCATTCCTTCTTTCGTGCAAGCCGCCAATTAAGCGGCTAGGTACTACGCTACCTTAAGAGGGTCAGAGTTACCCCCGCCGTTTATAGGTCCTTCGTCCCCTTGAAAAGGGCTTTCAGATACCTACACTGGGCAGGAGTCAGTGACCGTACTAATCCTTACGGACTTGCGGTCACCTGTGTTGTTATTAGACAGTTAGCCTTCCCTTGTCACTGCGACCTGCCTCTCGCAAGGCAGGCACCCCTTCTCCCGAAGTTACGGGGCTAATTTGCCGAATTCCCTTAGCTGGATTTCCCCGACACGCCTGAGCCTACTCAGCTAGGGGCACCTGTGTCGGTTCTCGGTACGGACGTCCAGCCGCCTTTTTCACGGGCTCCTGGGCTCAATTGACTTTCGCCATCACACGTTCACCTACTTCTCGCCATTACGGCTCTCCATAGGCTTCGGTGCTTGGACGGTGCGACAGCACCGCTCAATCTACCCTGAAGCGTCAGGTGTGCTCAAGGCACATAGGCTGGACGGCGCGGGAATATTAACCCGCTTCCCATTTGACGTGCTCCAATTGGGACACATCTTAGGACCGGCTAACCCTTGGCTGACGAACATTGCCAAGGAAACCTAGCCCCTTCGGCGATCGGGATTCACACCCGACTTTGCTGCTACTATCGCCAGGATTCTCGTTTCTGCACGGTCCACACTCCCTCACGGGGATGCTTCTGCCCAAGCAGAACGCCCCTCTACCGGATCTCCTTTTGTTAGGAGCCCTGGGGTATCGGTGGTCGACTTTAGCCCCGTCCATTTTCGATGCTGCAAACCTCGACTGGTGAGCTGTTACGCACTCCTTAGAGGATAGCTGCTTCTAAGCTAACCTCCCAGCTGTTTGTGGTTTGCAACGCTCTTTAGTGTTAACACTTAGCCGACACTTGGGGACCTTAACCTCAGTCCGGGTTCTTTCCCTCGCGGACTGGGAGCTTACCCCCCAGCCCTGACTCCGATCTTCTACAACGATAGCGCCTTCGGAGTTTGACAGGAGGGCGAAAACTTTCGAATCCGGATCCTCCAATCAGTGGCTCTACAACGCTATCCATCTCCAATCAGGTCATACTGCGGTATGTTTCGAGGGGAACCAGCTATTGCCGGGTTTGATTGGCCTTTTACCACTAAACGCAGGTCATCCGAAAGATTTGTAAGTCATTACCGGTTCGGCCCTCCATCCTCCTTTCGGAGAACTTCAGCCTGCCCACGCTTAGATCACCCGGCTTCGGGTCATATCCAAATGACTCCACGCAGTTCTCACGTCGTTCCTCTTCTTACGAATGCGAACTTATTGGTTGCCCTACGGCTACTCTTACGGTTAGCCTTGCCATTCAGATATACTCCCTGGCCCGTTCTCCAGAACGTACGATACGACTCTGTTCCGTAATCCTCGTACTCATCCCTCGCGGGATTTTCCTTCGGACTCTTTCATCACTTCCAAGCCATATCACTCTATCGCCATTTTGTTTCAGGCTCTTTTCACCTCCTTATTTGGGGTGCTTTTCAGCTTTCCCTCACGGTACTATTCCGCTATCGGTCTCAAGACGTGTTTAGTTTTGGAGGTCGGTAGCCCCCAGGTTCCCGCAAGAAATTCAACTTACGGTACTCAAGTAAAGAATCAAACCCTCTATTTTACGCCTACGAGGCTTTCGCTCTCTATGGCACTTCATTCCAGCAGATTTCAGCTTCAATAGGGCGGGTTTTACATGACTCCCACTTACCACACCACATCTCCCTCTCTCTTTCGAGCAGGGATTCGGTTTGAACTATGCCGTTTTCACTCGCCGTTACTCACGGTATCTCAATTGATTTTTCCTCCTGCTCCTACTAAGATGTTTCAATTCAGAGCGTTCCCGATCCTTACGGACCGACTCAAAAAGAGTCGAGAATTCTCATTAGGGCGTCCTCGGTTCACAGGCTCCTTGTACCTACCCGAGGCTTTTCGCAACTTGGCACGCCCCTCTTCAGCGCTTGAGCCGAGCCATCCACTAAATGGCATAATCACCAACTTTTTTCCTCCACCAAGCTCATTGGATGTCAGAGTTGCAAAGTGCGTATAACAACTTCATCTGGCAACTGCCATCTGTTCTTCCCTGAAAACAAGTATGTTTGCCAGGTGCATGTGCATATACCAAAATGGACTCGCTGGGATTTGAACCCAGGGCCTTCTCCTCGCAAAGGAGACGATCTTCCACTGATCTACGAGCCCGAGCTCCTGCTTTACCCCAGCTATTATTTTATAGGTGTCTGCTATAACGCTAACCTGACGGACTTTCAGCTCTGATTGGTTTATTAAAAAAATTTAGGAGGTGATCCAGCCGCAGATTCCTCTACGGCTACCTTGTTACGACTTAGCCCCCCTTGCGAGACTCTGGTTCGGACACCACAAAAGAGATGCCCTCACCTGAACCCCACTCGGCTGGCTTGACGGGCGGTGTGTGCAAGGAGCAGGGACATATTCACCGCCTCATTTTGAGAGGCGATTACTACGGATTCCTGGTTCACGAGGGCGAGTTGCAGCCCTCGATCCCAACTGGGGACAGTTTTAGGAGATTACCTTCCCCTTTCGGGGTTGATACCCATTGTACTGCCCATTGTAGCACGCGTGTAGCCCGGAAGATTCGGGGCGTACTGACCTACCGTGGCCCGCTTCTTCCTCCACCTTAGCGGTGGCAGTCCTCACAGAGTGCCCATCGTTCCGAAGAACATGCTGGCAACTGTGAGCGCGGGTCTCGCCCGTTGCCTGACTTAACAGGATGCTTCACGACACGAACTGCCGACGGCCATGCGCCACCTCTCAGCTAATCCGGTAAGGTCTTCAGCCTGACCTTCATCTCGCTGTCGCCTCCGGTGAGTTTTCCGGCGTTGAATCCGATTGAACCGCAGGCTCCACCCGTTGTGGTGCTCCCCCGCCAATTTCTTTAAGTTTCAGCCTTGCGACCGTACTCCCCAGATGGCGGGCTTAACGGCTTCCCTTTGGCACTGACATCACTCGCAGTAATGCCAACACCTGGCCCGCATCGTTTACAGCTGGGACTACCCGGGTATCTAATCCGGTTCGCGACCCCAGCCTTCGTCCCTCACCGTCGGACCCGGTCTGGTCAGACGCCTTCGCTACCGGTGGTCCCCCAAGGATTAATAGATTTCACCCCTACCCCTGGAGTACCTCTGACCTCTCCCGGTCCCAAGCCAAGCAGTATTCCCTGATAGCTTAACCGTTAAGCGGTCAAATTTCCCAAGGAACTTACTCAGCCGGCTACGGACGCTTTAGACCCAATAAACATGGCTACCACTTGAGCTGCCGGTGTTACCGCGGCGGCTGGCACCGGTCTTGCCCAGCCCTTACTCCAGATGCTTTTTAGACACCTGAACAGCCTCCTTAGGAGGCACTCAGAGTTCCCTTATCGCGCTTTCGCACATTGTAAAGTTTTCGCGCCTGATGCGTCCCGTAGGACCTGGGTTCTTCTCTCAGAACCCATCTCCGGGCTATTGCTCTCACAACCCGTACCGATCGTGGGCTTGTTGATCCGTTACATCAACAACAACCTAATCAGCCGCAGACCTATCCTTGGGCGCCTCAGCTTTCGAACATCGCGCATTCCAGCAGCCGATGCTCTATCCAGTATTAGCCCCAGTTTCCCAGGGGTTATCCTGGTCCCAAGGGTAAATTGTCCACGTGTTACTGAGCCGTCTGCCGGGTTACCTCCCCGAAGGAAGGTCCCCTTAACTAACATGGCTAAATCGAACTCTGATGGCAGTAGCCTCTGGCAGAATCAACCAGTATTAAAATAGCAGGGCTTACATAGCACACACACATCCAACGTAACCAATCAGATTTACTGGTTCGTCAGATTGAGTTAGGTTATAGTTTCCATGTCGGACACGAACCTTCGTCACGTTTCTTCGTGTCCCCATCCACCTACTTATACTTATCTATCCTTTCCTCTGTACTGTAGCGAAAACCAACTTCTCATCTTTTTGGGCTATCCCCGCAATCAAAGTTGACATCGACACTACAATTAATGTATGTATCTATTAGCTTAAAAAGGTTTAGTGGTTCAGTCCGATATTTTTTCTCGTACTCGCTCTTCCAACGCCTTCATACTCATTCCCTTTTCCGCCACTCCCTGCTCTATCGCCTTCATACCTACTGCAACCGCTTCGCACACATACATCTCGCTCTCTTCCATCCTTGGAATTATGCGACTTTCACTTATGCCCTTCTCCTTTCCCTTCCCCTCTTCTTCCGTATATCTCGCTATTGCGTTCGCCGCTGCTATACACATTTCATCTGTTATACGCGCTGCGCGAACATCCAAAGCGCCTCTGAATACCGCAGGGAAGCCTAAAGAATTGTTTACTTGATTATTGAAGTCACTCCTTCCTGTGGCAACTATTCTTGCTCCTCCTTCCTCCGCTTCCACAGGCCATATCTCAGGTACGGGATTTGCACACGCAAATACAATCGCATCGTCGGCCATATCAGCTACCCATTCCTTCTTTATCACTCCGGGACCAGGTGTTGAAAGCGCTATGCAAAGGTCGGTATCGCGCATTGCCTCCTTTATCCCCCCTTTTCTCCCCTCTTTATTTGTCTTTTCGCACATATCCCGCTTTTTTTCATCCCTCTTTTCATCATCCATTCGCTCCCTATTCAATATTCCTTTGCTATCCACCATCACTATGTTTCCTTCTTTCGCACCGGCCAAGCACAGATATTTTGCAACGTTCATGTTCGCCGCACCCGCGCCCACCAGCGAAATCGCTATCTCGCTCAAACGCTTCCCCACTATTTTCAACGCGTTTATTACACCTGCAAGTATCACCAGTGCCGTGCCCTGCTGGTCATCATGCCATACGGGCATACCTAACTCATCCTGCAACCTCTGCAAGATATAATAGCACTTCGGGCTTTCTATGTCCTCCAGATTCACGCCGCCAAAAGTGGGCGCAACCCATTTCACGGTATTTATTATGTCCTCTGCATCTGACGTATCCAGGCAAAGGGGAAACGCATCTACGCCACCCAAATACTTAAATAGCATTGCTTTACCTTCCATTACCGGAAGTGCCGCTTCTGCACCTACATCGCCTAACCCCAACACTCTTGTCCCATCTGTGACTATCGCCACTGAATTACCTTTATTCGTGTACTCAAACACTCGCTCTCGGCTGTTTTTTATCTCGCGCGATGGCTCCGCCACACCGGGCGTGTACCATATCGCAAAATCATCGTAACTCCGAACCGGTGCCTTTAGCCCTATCTCTATTTTCCCGCGATAATACGAATGATATTCCGAGGCAACTTTTTCAGGCTCATGCTTATTTATTGCACTCAAACGCTTTTCCCCCTCTTTTCGTTTCTCCTCTTCCATTTCTATCCCTGCTATCCTCCTTACAGCGTAATTGACATGCGAGCCCCTATCTCGGTACGTATATTCTGTTTTACTCCCTTAATTATTAACCCCTGTTTCTTGTAAAATCTTGCTGTTTGTTAATTGCAATTTATTACTGGAATGCCTACAATTGAAACACCAAAATCAAGCCTTTTAGAACCCTTTATCTAACCCGCTAACCCGCTAACCCGCTAAACCGCCAGATCATCTACTTGGGTGAATCTTTTTGTCCGCCTCCTCCATCCGCATCTGCATACGAATCAAAGGTTTTGAGATATGTCTCCTTGCAACAGGTGGCGCTTCGTATAAGCCTTCTTCCAGCACTCTCTCAATAACCTCCTTATCCTTGTCCGCACGATAAGTTCCACAGTGTTTACATCGGTATCCTTGTAATCGTCCTGCGGATTTCATCGTTCGCCCACACTTTTCACATCTTGGGTTCTTCTCCATCGCCAAATTCAATTTCCTTACTTCTATCTTCTCGAGATTTAATGTCTTTTTCTTTAGTGACCCGAACACCGTAATCGCATCACCAGCTCGCAGCCCCCGTACAATGTCTCGAAATCCCTTTGTCGGCTCGTATGCGATACATTCGATACCAGCCAGGGTTTCTTCAGATAGAGATAAGGGGAACACAACATGGCCACCTTCTACGGTACGGGGGTTAGAACCAACCACACCATCCAAGATATAAGAGTGGTAATCTTGTAACTCTTCCTTTTCTGTCTCTAACTTTCGTATCAAATGAAAATCCGTGCCCTGATTTGTCACGAACAGCATTTTCCGCTCTTCGGGTTCCGTATGTATGAGTTCATATGTTTTGTAGATAGCATCTATGCTATCGCCACGTATCCCAAAAAGTACAGGGCAGGGCGAATGGGGTGCAAAAACTATTTTCCCGTTCGTCACGTCCACCGTATCCCAGGTAGAAGGATAAGTAGCCGCATCTGCTTTCCATACGCTCGTTTCGTCTATAACCCTTGGCGTACCCCATCTTTCTTTTTGCCGATATGCTATCAGCTCGTAGGTGAAATCATAATAATCCGGCTTCCTAAAATTCCTTTGTAATACCAGGAACGAAGCAGCGGCTAAAGCGCCTATTAGTCCTCGTTTATTCTTTAACCCGAAATAATCAAAATGCAATTCAGAAATGAGTCCATAGGCATCTTCTATGGTCAGCACTTCTCTTACCGCATTTTCGTAAAAACGCTTCAATCTGCCTCTTTTTTCTTCACTGTTTTGTTTTAAAACGTTGTTATCAATAAAAACCACACCCGGGTTTGTTCCCTCTTCTCTCAATTCCGATAGCTCACTTACTTGCGTTCTGATAATTTCTTTTATTTCTGCCTCTCGTTCGGCGTTTGTGTTTGTCTTTATTTCAAACGATACTGCACCGTTGCCTCTTGTTTTAAATGGTATGCAGGGATTGAGCCTCACCAATCTCGGTGTCGAGACTTCGCCATATTTCTTCAGGTCGTCAACTAAAACCGCACACAGATATGTGGTGCACATTCCTTTTCTCGAATCTGTGTCGTCTATTCCTACAATCATAAACCTTTTCTTAGAAAGAAAAGCTTTACTAAAAGAAAGTGAAAAGAAATGTTCAAAAACAAATCTGCGTAAATCAGTGTCTTAAATAGAAGGAAGTTACACTTCATTTATATACAACGAGGACAAAAATGGATTCGCACTATCTAACGCTGGCACTGTACGTATTCTTGATTTACTGGTTTATTGTGTCGGTTCTAAACAGAAGAGGCATTTTGCAGCGATATAATGTCACCGCTTATGGTCCTATTCTAATGATAAGGACGACAAGGGGGCAGAAATTATTGGAGATATTGTCACAAGGAGCACGGAGGAAAACATTTTGGAGGACTTACGCCGACATTGGCACCGTTTTAGTGTTTATAGCTATGACTTTCATGTTCGTTCTCGTATTACTTGGCGCATATGCAACGTTTATGGTTCAGCCCGAGCCAACGGACTTACACGCACCGAGGAACTTGCTACTCATACCCGGATTGAATGAGTTCATACCTCTGTGTGCATGGCTTGGTTTTGTCGTTGCCTTAGTAGTGCATGAGCTTTCTCACGCGGTTCTGAGCACCGTAGAGAAAATAAAAGTGAAGTCCATGGGGCTTTTAGTTGCGTTAATACCGATAGGAGCATTCGCCGAGCCGGACAGCGAACAGCTATTTGGTGAAAAAGAAAACGGGGAAAGGACAGTTAAAGACAGAGAGCCCGAGCAAGAGCAAGAAAGGAAGAAGAAAGTAGCAACTGCACGCGAAAGAACCCGCATACTTTCTGCTGGTGTGACGAGCAATTTCGTTGTTGCCTTGATTGCATTTGCGCTTTTCTTTTCACTATTGTTCGCTATTCAGCCCGTTAGCGATAAGGCGCTTTTTGTTCACGACGTTGTAGCCGGTAGCACCGCGGAGAAAGCAGGACTGGAATCCGGGATGTTCATCACACGGGTTGACGGGTCAACGGTCACGAATGGGTCCGTAGAGGCGATGAACAAAGCAATAGAAGAAAGGAAAGGGATTAATTTCGGTGTGCTGAATAAAAGGGGTAAGGAAGCAGAAGTTATAGTAGAGGGGGGTTACGAAAGCGAAGGAGTGAGGGTAGTAAAAGTTATAGAAGGCTTTCCTGCCGATAACGCGGGCATAGAAGCAGGAATGAGCATAATAAAAATGGACGATATGGACATAAGTGGATATGTTGATTTTCAGGATTTTATGAATGACACGGTGCCCGGGCAACAGGTAGAAATACGAACAAAAGAAAAAAACTTTCTGGTGGAGTTAGGAGAATCAGAGGATAACGATAAAGGCTTATTGGGCGTTTTCCTTGCTCAAAATAATCCTTTAGGAATGTGTGTAGGTGAGTTTCCTACAAAAGGGTACCTGGAATACCTGCGTGGCATTCCTTCTTCTCTTACGTCCCTTTCAACAAAGGGCTGGTTATGGCTGACAATGTTGCCTTTTTTACCTTTCCCCATGGGATTCAGCAGCTTTAATCCGCTTCTATCGCATTTATATGAACCCGCAGGTGCGGTATCGTTTATGGGCATAGGTGTTTTTTTCATCGCCGATGCGCTGTTCTGGACAGGCTGGATAAATTTTTACGTCGGTCTGTTCAACTGCCTGCCGGCTGTTCCTCTTGACGGCGGCTACGTGTTCCGGGAGATGGTGAATTCCGTGCTGAGAAGAGGCATAAAGGATGAAGGAAAGAAAGAAAGAATTGTAAAGGCAATTACCGCAGCAATCGCACTTTTTGTCGCCTCAGCCATCATTTTCACGTTAGTCGGTCCTTATCTCCTGTAAAACAAAGGTAAAAAACCACGAGATTTCACAAGATTAACACAACACTTTTTCTTTTAAAAAAAACCTGTGCTAAAAGAAAAAGCAAAAAAAAAGTTTTCTTTGGTAAATTAATAAACAATCTCGTGGAAATCTGTGTAATCTTGTGGTTAGTTACTTTTTGGAATGACTCTATTTTGCAAAAACACCAATAACATCTCCTCTTGCTATTACCCCTACCAATTTACCTTCGTCATCTACCACGGGAATCCTCTTAAAATCGTTCTTATGCATTAGCCGAGCAGCATCAGAAATAGAGTTGTCAGGTGAAATTGTTACCGGGTTTTTTGTCATCACGTCCTTCACATATCCTTCAAACAGCGTTTCGATTTCATCCGGGATTTTCTTTACCTTCTTCATGTAGCTGGATAGAGAGAACACCGGGAAAGGATTAAGTGGGTCTATATTAGGGAAGGGAACTGTCGCAGTCAATTTCATGATGTCTGCTTCACTGATTATACCGATTACCTTTCTTTGGTCATCAATCACCGGCGCCCCGCTGATCCTATTCGTTCTAAACGCCTTAACTACGTGAGGAATCTTATCGCCGGGCTTGAATGCTATAACCTCCGTTGTCATCAGTTCTTTAACTTTAATGTTTGTTTTTGTCTGCATTGCCCTCTTCTCCATATTATGATTCATACAGTGATGCGATTATGTCTGCTCTGGCAACTATTCCAACCAACTTATCATTTTCATCCACAACGGGTAATCTATTAAACCCCGTTGAGTGCATAATCTGTGCTGCATCGTCAATTAACGTATCGGGCGGTACAGTTTCGGGTTTCTTTGACATCACGTCCTTCACTTTCATCTTGCTCGCTTTTTCGATGTCTTGCTGTACCTCGTGTAAGTTCTCGCCAAATATATTCATAAGGTCATGAGCCGTAAAGATAGAAGTGTACCAGTGGAAATTCTCCAGGAGCTTTAAAACATCCGCTTCACTGATCACTCCAACTACTTCCTCTCGCTCATTGAGAACTGGAACTCCTGCTATTTTATTCTCTTTTAATACAGTCGCAACGTCCAGTAATGAATCGTTCTCCTTTGCCGTAATCACCTCTTTTGTCATAATCTCTTCTACTTTCTTTTTCATTTCTACACCCCGCTCCTTATGCCCAGCGTTTTTCTTATCACCTGCGTCATGGGTATCGAACATGCGATATACCAGAGCAACCAGTAAGGCATTCGCATACGCGTTATAAAAAAGTCCAAAAGTTGCTTCTCCCCTATCAACGGGAATATCACCCCGATTCCAGATAGGTTTGCACTTGCATATTCCCACATCCAGAAGAATATAGGAAGCGTAATAACCATAATGTAAATCATGGGCTTCATTTGCTGCTTCATCATCTCACCGGAAAATTGTGTTTGCTTTCGCATCACTTCCGCCCTCTTCTTTTCTATTTTCTTTATCTTATGCTTGTTATCCTCCTTTTTCACTGCCATGTATTCCTTATTAAGCTCCTTTATCTGTTTTGAGAACTCCTTTGACTTCGCCATCAGCTCCCAGTTCATCGTGTATTTCTGTACTATCGAAGTATAGATGCCGGTAACAACCGACAGGACGAGAACGGTGATTAAAAAATTATCGCGCCCCATAATGTCAGCAAGAGGGCCAAGAACGACGTCCATAACGGCGCCTAACTCTTCGCGATATGCTAGTGAACCAAACATAACGAAAAAACCTAAACCCATAGCCGCCCCTTCTACAAGCTTTTTCACATGCTCTTTCTTTCGTTCCATCTCTTTTTCTTTCTTCACCATGTTTCCCTTCCCTTTGGATATAAGTTACTCATAAAGAAAATAAAATAAGGTTTAGTGTAATTATAAATTCGCAACTGATAAAGCATAGCTTACATAATAGTCATTCAAATAATAAATAGTAAATAATGAACCACGAGATTTCACGAGATTAACACAAGAAATAGGTGTTAATAAGGGATAAAAACACAAATAGAACCCTGAAACAGGATTGTTACTATTGTTCTCTCGTGGAAATCTGTGTGATCTTGTGGTTAATAATTTTCGAACGACTCTATATAATAACAGGTTAACATGTTAAGAGAAAAAATCGGAATCTATCTCGCATATCTAATGCAGATGCTTATCGTTGTTTATGCCGTTTATAGCGTTTATACCAGGGATTACTTCTGGGCTATATGGGGATTATTCGCCCTTATTCTGACTTTGACACCCTTGATGTTAAAACGAAAGTTTCATGTAACTTTGCCATGGGAATTGAATTTTCTCATCGTTCTTTCTCTTTACCTTTCTGTGAGTGGAAACGTGCAAGGATGGTATTACCTTTTTTATCCTTTCTACGATAAGGTAGCACATCTTGTCTCTTCTATGACCATAGCAGTCCTCGGATTTGTCGCTGCCGTTATCATAGACCGATATACCGAGATTAAACTGAACAGACCCATGATTGTATTTTTCATTATAATCTTCACAATGGCAATAGGGTCGCTTTGGGAAATCACGGAATTCGTATCCGACCAATTTCTTGGAACACAACTGCAACCTGGTCTCGGAGATACGATGTATGATTTGATATCCGATTTAGCTGGCGGAACCATCATCGGTGTTTTAGGTGACATTTACCTCAAGAGAATGCCAAAAGAACGTTTCTTTAGCGATTTCCTGAATGAATAATCTTGTGGTTATAAAAACGCTTCGTCAGGAACTTCTCGAACTCGATTATGAAGAACATCGGGAGCGAGACTAAAATCATCGGTATCCACCACTCTGCGGGTAAGGGTGCGGTTCTAAACGGATTAACGCCTATAGATGGAAGGGCATAGATTATTGTAAGCTGCAGCCCGAGCGTTATAGCAACGCCGATAAGCACCCATTTATTTGAGAACGGGCTGAACTTGAATGCCGACTCCGTTATTGACCTCGCGGTGAAGATATAGCAGATGTGAACCAGCATAACAGTGGTGAACGCCGCAGTTCGCGCCTGCGCCAGTAGTAACTCGGGGTCCGCTACGGAACCGGAAATGGCTGGCTCCCCGAAGTAGTAAAACATCAAGAATCCTGCAACTGCCATTACCACAGACACCAATCCAACTTTCTTGAAGAAGGGGCTATCAGTTATCCGCTCTTTAGGGTTGCGAGGTGGTCTATCGAGTAACCCTTTTTCCTTCGGCTCTTTGATGAGCGTCAGTGCGAGAGCAACGGCATCAAGCAAATTTATATACAGGATTTGCACCGGCTCGATCGGAAGGCAACCCCCTCTGTGTGGATTGAAAAGGAATATAAATGGCGCCAGCAGTATTGCTCCCAATACCAGCATGGTTTGTCCACCATTCGTGGGAAGCGTATAAAGAATGACCTTCTTGATGTTATCAAAGACGTGTCTGCCTTCCTCTACCGCGGACACGATGCTGGCGAAGTTATCATCCGTTAGAATCATATCCGCGGCTTCTTTGCTCACTTCAGTTCCGGTTATCCCCATAGCAATTCCAATGTCCGCAGCCTTTAACGCAGGTGCATCGTTTACTCCATCGCCAGTAGCGGCAATAATATGCCCCCTTCTACGCAACTGTTTGATTATTCTGAACTTATGTTCCGGGGCAGCCCGGGCATACACCGAAACGGTATCCACAACTTCGTACAGCTTGTCATCGCTCATTCTTGACAGCTCTTCCCCGGTTATCACCCTGTCTTCACCCTCGCCAATTCCTAACCGATATGCAATAGCTTTTGCCGTCTGCGCATGGTCGCCGGTAATCATCACCACCTTTATTCCAGCACGTTTGCATTTCTGGACTGCTTCTATCGCTTCTTCTCTGGGCGGGTCTATCATCCCCTGAAGTCCAAGAAAAGTCAGCCCTTTCAAATCATCAGAATTGAGCGCTCTTTCTCCATTCGGCACGAGTTTATACGCCATACCCAGGACTCTCAAAGCTTCTCCTGCCATCTCATCCGCTTCTGCCATTATCTCCTCACTGCGTAGAGGTGCTGTACTTCCATTGACCAACTGGTTTTGGCACATCCTCAGAACCCGCTCTGGCGAACCTTTCACATAAACCACATTTTCATTCTTATTCGCACCTTCGTGCAGAGTTGCCATACACTGCTGCTCAGCCAAAAAAGGTATCTCATCGAGTCTGGGAAGGTGCTCGGTAATCCCTGCTTTGCTTGCGGAGACCACCAAAGCGCCTTCCGTGGGGTCTCCTACTATGCTGTACCCTCCCTCGTCCTTATTCTCAGCGAGGGAAGCGTTGCTGCACAGGTAACCGGCTTTCAACGTTTCAATCAGCTCTCCACCCTCTTTTTCTGGGGTAATTGCTCTGTTATCAAGAATAAATGCCCCCGAAGGTTCATATCCAACGCCACTCACACTGTATTCCTTCCCACCGCAGTATATCCGCGATACGGTCATTTGATTTTTGGTGAGTGTTCCCGTTTTATCTGTGCAGATAACCGTGGTGCAGCCAAGTGTTTCTGCAGCGGGCAGTCGCTTTATTAGCGCATTTTTACGCACCATTGCCGTTACACCAAAGGCTAAGGTTATGGTCAATATGGCAGGCAGACCCTCTGGTATCGCTGCAACCGCTAAAGACACCGATGCGAGGAACGAATATTCGAGCGGAAATCCAAATAATAACGCCAGTATAAAATTAAGAGCCGCAATTGCGAGGATGGCGATGACCAAAAACCGGGTAAAATCCGCCATCTTCCGCATCAGAGGTGTGGTGATTTTCCGTGTCTCTTTCATAAGTTTTGCGATTTTACCTATCTCCGCCTGCTCGCCGGTCCCTACTACAACTCCCTGTCCTGAGCCACGTGTGATGAAGGTACCACTGAAAGCCATGCAGCACTGATCTGCGGGTGATAGGTCAGGCTTCGAGATGGGTTCAACGTTCTTTTTCACCGGGACCGATTCTCCGGTGAGCGCTGCTTCATCTGCACTCATGTTCTTTGCGTAGAACAGCCGCAAATCCGCTGGCACTTTGTTCCCCCCCTCCAATAGAACCACGTCGCCGGGAACCAAGTCACGTGCAGGTATAATATTCTTCTCACCATCTCTGAGCACGGTGCACTCTGGCGTCATCATCTTTTCCAGCGCTTCAACAGAACTCTCTGCTTTTCCCTCTTGAATGAATCCTATTATCGTATTGGCTAAGACAACCGCCAGAATAACCGCAGTATCCATCCGCATATCCAGAATGGTGGTAACGAAGGCAGCAGCGAGCAGGATATAGATCAAAGCGCTGTGAAACTGCATCAGAAACCGGATGAGCGTGCTTCGCTTCTTGAACTTCAGCTCGTTATATCCATATACTTCAAGCCTTACTTTTGACTCGCTGGAGCTGAGTCCTGTACTGCCCGATTCTAAGGCGTCAAAAACCGGTTCCACACTCAGTTGATACCATCTTTTCTCTTTCTGCAATGCTCACTCCTCCAACTATAAATAAAAAGCATAAAGAGTTACAAAACTTTAAAATTACTAAATGGTAAAGCATGAACATTGGATTTGAAATTTGTTTGCATTTTAGGTTTTGCGATTTGTTATTTTTAAGTCAGGTATCTCAGGATTGAGCCATTTGCTCACTTCTCTACGTTCGGTCGGCGGCTCACCCCTCTTCATCTGTTTCACATATTTCTTCAGCGCACCGGCAATACGCTTCGCCGCAGCGCTGAGTAACCTGCTTTTGATGTCCTTTGTGTTCTTGTATTCTCTCAAGAGCTCTGGTGCAACCTTCAAATCGTGGTCTATACATTCTCCCATAAGCTGCCAGTGCTCCGGCGTCATCTTCGCCATGGTAAACGATTCGTCGCTATCTAAAGCAGAACCACGCATCGAAACGAAATTCATCGGCACGATAAGCGACGCAGTACCCTTTAAATCCTCTACCAGTTCTATGCTATTTATCACATCATCCGTGGTTTCTCCCGGAAGACCGTTTATCATTGTTGCTGCGTTAAACCAGTTATTGTCATCAAGAATCCCAAAAGCCTGTGTGACTATCTCCTGCCACTTCTCTGCGGGCGATGGTAACGCTTTACCTCGCATGTGTTTTGCAATCAGTCGTGTACTTCCCGTCTCAATCCCCGTTTGTGCGCCCAGCCAATTCTGGTCGAGCATGGAGTAGCACGTTTCGGAAACCGCCTTTAAAAGACCCGGATTATGGTATACCGTGGCAAGGGCTATATGACTCGCCCCAATCCTCTCTATTCCTTCTATGGATGCAACACGCCTGAACAGGTTCATCACTCGCTCTTCGTCCGGCGCAATCCCCCG
>QEXZ01000109.1 GCA_003160755.1 Methanomicrobiales archaeon | reverse complement strand
AATGAACATGCGTTGCTGACTTTATCATATCCATGTAATGGTGCTGCACCTCGGTTAGCTGGTCACCCAATCCACGCTGGCTGTGGTCGTAGAGATACGTTATGGTTCCTATTTCCTCCCCTGTCTCGCGCTCCATCCATTCGTATTCCACTATATAGGCTCGGATTGCATCTCGTATTCCTTCCGACCTCGATGAGTAACCTCTCCCTCGTATTATCCCATCAAACTTGTTCAACAGATTCGAAGGCAATGATACGCCTATTCGAGTCAGCCCTATCTCTTCTTCCATTTTTCTTCTCCTCTCAATTCTACTATATGTTTTATTATCTCCTCTGCTTTACAAAAAGCATTTGGATTATATCTTTTTATACGGACGACCTTCGAGTTGAAGCCTCGCTTCGTGAGTTCCCGCTCCAGCATCACCACATCGAAATCCTGATCATATCCTATTGCAATCACATCTGGTTTTATACTATATAAAGGTTCATACATATCTTTTTCGCTACCCAGCATCGCTTTGTCTACCACTTTCAATGCAGAAATCATCTTCAACCTCTGCTCTTCCCGTATAATTGGCATTCTTTTCCTCTTCTTCACGTTTACATCTCTCGCAACAATGACAAAAAGCTCATCACCCAGTTTCTTCGCTTCTTCCAGATAAAGCAAATGTCCTGGATGCAGTATTTCAAATGTTCCCGTCGCTAAAACCCTTACCATAATTATTATTCTTCTCCTCCTTTCAATTCCTATAAATCCGTCTCCACTATTTCCAGATTCTTCTCTTCTCCTTTTGAATTATAACATCTCCAACTCTCCCTTGCATAGGGATAAAACGTGATGATATGACAATTACCCGTTTTGGAAAACATCAGCAAGTCCTGCTCTGATGGCTGCATAGCGGCGGGATGCGGGTGACTATGAACCGACCCTACATAGTCAAGACCCATTGGCATCATATCCAGACGTATAATTGCATTTTCGTCTGACGAAACCGTGCCGGGGAGGAAAAAAACATCGGTTATGACATCCGCATCGGCGCACAGCATGCCGATGAATTCCCTCGGGTGATTGGATTTGCTCACTTCGAGGATAAAATCCAACGTATCTTTTGCGATTTCTACAATTTCTCTTCTGTTATTCATCTCTATCCTTTTTTTTCGTTGATAAACTTCTGTCGCTTTCTAAGAAAGATTTAGTTTTAAAGTAAAAGACCCCTCAGTTTTTAGTTCCTCTTCCCGCGGCAGAACGCCAAATTTCGCTCGTAATATTAGGTCTGCAACCTCATAATTTATCACTTTTGCCGTTCCCACGATGGATGTGGTGGGTCTTGGGTTCACGTCCACGACGTATGGCGTGCCATCGTCATCTAATACGAAATCTATTCCCGCATATCCTTTGCAGTGGAGTACGGTCACGATTTTCTTACTTAAGTGCATTATCGCCTTCTCGCCATCTCGTCCTACAGAATACGGAACCGACCCTCCCTCGTATATCAGCCTTTTTCCTCGCATCACTACAAATTGCTTGTTTATCGTCAGCGGCAACACGGAAGGCCCTCCAGCTACCACGCTACTGCTTATATCCTCCCCTTTTATAAATTCCGTTAAAATATACCCTTGATTATCCACAAAAGAAGCGTCGTTCTGACTTTGTTTTCCATTCACTATAAACACGTTTTCCGATGCACATCCATATCGCGGCTTCTTTACATATACAGCTTTTTGTGCTCTACCGTTTTTCACCTCTTCTTCGGGAACAATCCGTGGTACGGGTATTCTGTTATCATCCAGAATTTTTGTCGTCTGCATCTTATCGGCGCATATTTTTACGCATTCCGATGGGCAACCCAGATTAGCGGTATTCGACTCCAGAATCTTCGTAAGTTCGTATAGCTTCTCATCGGGTGCGATAACGATGCCCGCATCGCTCTTCTTTGAAAGTTTGTCCACTGCTGATTCAAAATCCGTTTCCGCCATCGGATAAACAACTTCATTACCCAGCCGCTCAAAACTATCCCTTAACGTTGTAAGCATCGCTTTCCCCTCTCGCAATAAAGATGCGCTCTCCCCCTTGTCCCCACCTCCTACTGCGTATTCCGCTACCAGCACCCTCATTTTAGTCTTGTACTTCCGCAGGTGCAAGTGTTTTCCCGCGCTCAATGAGTATTGCTAACGCAAGGAGGATATTTACGAAATGATCATCCTGCATGGATTTACCCAGATGTTCCTCCCAGCTCTTCTTAATATCTACAAATCGTTTCTCCGTCTCTTTTGATACTTTACCAATGCTGGAAGAATAAACAACCTTTTCCACCTCTCTCTCCACTGCTTTTGCCTTTTTCGGTTCTCCCTCTTTCCCCCTTCGCAAATCAGTAATTAGATAGCCCATCGAGTTTATCGCTCTCGTCACCGTTGATATTTTTATTCGCTCTGCCCTTATTTTATTCTCCTCCTCCAGAATGTCTTCTACGGTTATCGTCAGATTTTCTATCCTGTCGCGGTATTTCTGCAACCAGTCTGGTCCGATTCTGGCTTCTTTTACCTTTTCACCCTGCTTCTCCTTTTTCACGCCTGCTGCCAAATCTATCGTTTCACCACTTCGTAATTCAGCAACTGGATAGCCCAACGAGTTTACCGCTCTCGTCACCGTTGATAACTTTATGTGCGTTACTCTTATCTTGTTCTCAGCTTTCAGTACATCCTCTACCGTTATTGCCCTTTTATCTATCCCTTCCTTGTATTTCAGTATCCAACTTGGTGGTTTATCTATCCGCCCCATCTCGTTTTTCTCCCCTGCATTATTATCTCTCTTTTACCATAATAAGGTTATTTATATTTTATGTATCAAAACATCAAAAGAGAATAGGTAGTAAATCAAAACAGCGAGAAACGAAAAAGGTGGTGATTTAAATTCCCTGCGGAAAGAAGAGAAAATTAGCAAAGATGCGGAAGCACAAGCTGAAGAAAAGAAGGAAGAAGATGAGGTATAAGAAGTAAGTTTCCTAAGCGTGAGAATAAAAAGCGGAGGTACGATAAAAAATGAAGGAGCTGACCGAGGCGAGGACATTAAAAGAGGGGAGATACGTGCTTATAGACGAGGAGCCCTGCACAATAGTTAACATAACGACTTCAAAGCCGGGAAAGCACGGGGCGGCGAAAGCGAGGATAGAAGGGATTGGCGTATTCGATTCGCAAAAAAGAACGGCGGTTCAGCCGGTTACTGCGAAGCTATACGTGCCGATGATAGAGCGAAGGAGTGGCCAGGTGCTTTCAGTTTCCGGGGACATGGCGCAAATTATGGACATGGGCGACTATTCAACGGTTGAAATAGAAATACCGGGGGAGTTGAAGGGGAAAGGGAAGGTTGAGCCGGGTAAGGAAATGCCCTTCTTGCACTATGAAGGGAAATACAAGATAGATATGAAATAAGGCGGTATGGATGCAGGTAGGGGTATGGTGGTGTAGAACCAAAAAGGGGGGAAAAAGGGAGAAATAAAATGGTTGAAAAGAAGTTAGTAGGAAAAATCACGCATTATTTCTCGAAGATAGGCGTTGCAGTGGTAGAGCTGAGTGGTGATGTAAAGGAAGGGGATAAGATAAAGGTAGAAGGAGCTACGACGTCGTTCGAACAGGCCATAGAATCAATGGAGATAGAGAACGAGAAAGTCGAACTCGCTACGGTAGGGCAGTCAATAGGGCTGAAAATGAAAGACAGAGTAAGGCTGCATGACAATGTGTACAAAATAATGGAGAACACAGAATAAGGATAGAGCAGAATAGTAAGATATGGTGCAAAATAAGGAGAAACAAAACGGGCAAACGAGGGTAAGGGACATAATGGTGGAGAATGTCGCTTATGTGACATTGCCAGGGATAAGAGAGGAGATAATGAAGATATGCAAGGACAGACACATCTCCGGGGTTCCAGTTGTTAAAGGAGGGGAAGTAGAAGGAGTAGTTACAAGGCAGGATTTGCTGAAAAATCCTAATGAGCGGCAAATAGCGCTGCTGATGAGTAGAAATCCTATTACAATCAGCCCAGAAGCTACCATTGCAGAGGCTGCGCGGATTATCCTCTCGCGTAGAATCCGCCGTTTGCCCGTGGTGGAGGGCGAGAAGCTTGTTGGGATAATTACCGTTGCGGACATCGTCATGGAAATAGCGAAGGGGGGATATAAGGCGCCCATAGGCAATTACATGGGGGAGAAGACCATAGCAATATGGAATGAGATGCCTTTATCAGTTGCAGGCAGAATAATGGAGCTTGGAAGGGTAAAGGCCGCTCCTGTTCTGAATTTGGAATTCGAACTTGTTGGACTGATAACAGACCGGGATTTGATAAACGCTGCGGTGATAGAGGATGAAACAGGACATTCAGACCTCTCTTTAGGCGCTGATGAAGATGCATGGACATGGGAAGGGATGAGAGATACGATGAAACTGTACTACGGCGTATCAAAGATAAAATTACCGGATAAGCGTGTGAGCGAAGTGATGGTGAAGGAAGTGGTTACAGCGACTCGTAATTGTGAAGTGAACGAATGTGCGGGAAAAATGAGCGAAAACAAGTTCGACCAGCTTCCTGTTATCTCTACAAGAGGTAAATTAACCGGCATGCTACTCGATAGAAACCTTCTTAAGGTTCTGGAATAGAGGGCGGGATGGAGGGAAGCTACAAATGACTGTTTTTGGTGGGCTTTTCAAACAGCAAAGAACGCGGTATAGAATAAATGAGGATGAGAAATTTTATTTGATGAGTTGTTCCGATTTACTGGGTGGGATAGCTCCTGTTATAGACGGCGTGGTGACGATGCATGACTTCTTCTGGGAGAAAATCACAGAGCCCAAATATAAAGAAGAGATGAAAAAGTGTGGAAGTGCTGCAAAGACCAGACTCGGTGAGGCGGAGTATATCAAAGCGCCGGCGCGGTTTAACGAGATGCATGAGCACCTTGTAAATGGGCTCAGCTATTTTGTGGATTCTTATAACGAATCGCTGGTTTTTTTAACGGATAAGCAAAGGGAACACATAGCAAAAGCGATAGAATTAGCGCTGTTGGGGAGCGCAGAACTCAGAGATGGAAATAGGCAGTGGGAGAAGATAAAGGAGGATGTGCGGGTTGAGTAGTACACACATTGCAAAATGCAAAATACAAAGTCAAAGTGAGAAATGGTGAGTGCAGGTATTAAAGAGGGGAGAAAGGATGAAATAGCAGAGCTTGCACGTAGAAGGGGATTCCTATGGCTAGCTTTTGAGATATACGGGGGTGCTGCAGGCTTCTATGACTATGCTCCTCTGGGTGCATTACTGAAACGGCGGGTGGAAACGGCGTGGAGGGCTTTCTATACGAGAGAGGGT
>QEXZ01000108.1 GCA_003160755.1 Methanomicrobiales archaeon | reverse complement strand
TCATAGAGTTTTTTCTTGCTTTTGATGATGCATAACCATTCTTCCGCTCTCTCGATAGTGCCTTTCCACCAGTAAGTGCTTACTATCGGTCCCAATATCTGGACACAGGCAGCCAGCCTTTTTTCTACTAAGGCTTTGGCTATTTTTTCAGCGTCCTCCCTTTTCTCTATGGCTGTAACCACCTGAATATATTCTTCCATCATCATTACCTCTTCACATCTTTTATTTAATCGCAATTAATTCATACTATAAATTGGAATTATTGAAAAATAAACATCCGAAAATTTGCATACTCTCTCCCAATAGCATCGGCATCAATCGCAGGGGTTATAGTGGTTGTAGTGGATTGGAAAAGGTTGTGGGAGCTAAAAGCTGGAAAGTTTATTATTTTTAAAACCCGCAAGTCTGCCAAAAGTTAGGCTCAGGTGCAAAGCCTACCACGCCCCGCAACTCCGCATCCGCAGCTCCGCAAAATCAATTGCACTTTCGCAAATTGCACTCGCCGAAAAATTGCATGGTGGGCTGCGATGTGCTACGCGGGGTTGGCACATAAAGCAGCGCCGCAAAATCATTGCACCTTGCAGAACGCACTTGCAGAAAAAGCTGCTGAAAAAGCTGCGTGGTGGGCTGCGATGTGCTACGCGGGGTTGGTGCCTAAAAGTTTGCTAAAAGTTAAAGTTTAGGTGCAAAGCCGGCTACGCCCCACAACTCCGCTTCGCTTCGCAGCTCCGCAAAATCAATTGCACCTTGCAAATTGCAGTCGCCGAAAAAATTTGCACGGTGGGCTGCGATGTGCTACGTGGGGTTGGCACTTAAAAGTCAGCTAAAAGTTAGGGCTTATGTGCAAAGCCTGCCACGCCTCCAACTCCGCATCCGCAGCGCCGCAAAATCAATTGCACCTTGCAGAATGCACTCGCAGAAAAAAAAAGTTGCGTGGTGGGCTGCGAGGTGAGAAGCGGGGTTTGCAACTAAACACGCCACCCCGCAATAAAGAGGCTGTCTGATAATTAGATATTTTGCGAAAATGAATGCTTATTTTCCGATATAAAGCTATATCTGGGTAAATCTTCTCAAGCAGTTTTTTGCCGATATAACTCCCGATAAGCGGTAATTCGACTGCTAACATTTTTCCCCTCCTATTCTATACAGGATATTTTTCATTAACCTATAAAAAGCACTCATCCTACATAAAACCATAGCTGAACTCCTTCCTTGCGACGTTAAATACCCTCTTTGCTTCCATTTATTTTTTTTTCACCGTCACCCAATTCCTTTTTTGATCCCATATTCATCTGTAATCTCATAATTTAATCTATTTTCCCCAGAATTAGCTTCAAGCCTATTACAATGGCAAGCGTAACGCATCCCGTGAAAATACTCATATCGAGAAAAATCTTGGTGATTATTATAGCTGGAGGATATGAAGAGAGGGGGGTGGAAAGATCGAAGATGTACGTGTAGATTAGGTCTACACAAATAACCAATGCTATCCCTATAAACAAAAGTTTAAGCCTCTTCAGTGGTTCTTCTATTCGTTCAGCTAAAAGTTCTCTTTCGATTCTATCTCTCACCAGTACGTGTGTGCCTTTTGCTATTATACTGATGATGAGTAATGCACCTGCAATGCAAAGTACCACAGCAATGCCGGGTATAAAAGCTTCGCTTAACATGTATGAGGAAACCAGGAAAACGAGTGCTGCTACCAGAAATAGTTTAGCAACTCTTGTGGGATTTAGCTTTAAAAACTCTTTTCGTTCTACCCTTTTTGCATTTTCTTCCGCTTTTCTCGATTCTGTATCCATCAAGACCACCTTTTTATTTTATCCGCCCTTCTTAGCTTTACTCTCCCACGCCTTCATTGCCATCCAGGCACCAAGTATTTCAAAACCATAGAAAATCGTTCCGTTAAGTATTGCTACCAGTAACCTATTTTGAAGTGGAAAAGGAACTATCGGATGAAATTCTAATACATATACGAGATACACAATAATTCCGACTACTATTATGAAAGTGGCACTCTGCCGTACTGGGGATGTCAAAAAACTTCTTAGCCTTTTTGCATTTTCTTCCGCTTTTCTCGTTTTTTTCATCTTTTTGTATCACCTCATTTCTTTTATAAAACGCCTACCTTCGGCACTCAAAGGTTCTATTTGCTTTGCATCATATATGAAACTATCTTTTCGTTCGGTTTTTCCCGAACGATAAAAGGACAATTCCGAGTGAAATCACGATCAAACCAGTAATTAGATGCACCGGCTCGTAAGGAGCTATAGCCTTTAAATTTAAAGCTTCTTCGGGAAAGATGAGGATACTTCTTACAAACCGATATAGCCCAACAATTCCAACAACAAAACTCAATATCGCTGTGGATAAAAGGACTATTATCCGCGTCATTTTGTGCGGGTGAAGAATCTCCGTGCCTTTGTCCGTAAGCTCATAGTAAACCCACTTATTATCCCTGTTTACCTTCTTTACCAGCCCTGATTCAATCAAAATCGTTAGATGCTCGTGAACAGTTGATTTAGAAATATTCAATTCATCCGTTAATTTACTCAATGTCATAGATCCGGAATCGATTTTTTTGAGAATGTCAATCCTCATTTCTGATGCTAAAGCTCCAATTATTCTCTTATCAAGTGCGATTTTGTCCATTAGTCTCTAATATATCCCCCCATCTGGCCTAATAATTCTTGTGGACATTTATAAAGCGCCTCTCTTCGGCGCTCAAAAGTTTTATCCGCATTACAATCTTATGAAACTATCTTTTCATTCGGTTTTTTCCGAACGAAAAACAAATGTTTATATAAAATTCTTTCTTCATTCACTTTTCTCACTTTAAAGGCAAACTAATAGCGTAAATAAAATACGCTATGCTGCATATCGTAATTATTATACCTAATCCCAAAAGGATTTTTCCATAGGTTTCTTTTCTCTTTAAAGCGCCAAATAGGGCTAACAATATTCCCGGCAAAATTATAATAAGCGCCATCATTTTTTATTTTTTGCCTCCCACAACTTAGAGTATGCACTCATCCTATATAAAGCCATAGCATATTTACAAAATAGAAAGTTTTATATACTCTAAGTAAATATAGCTTTACATAAAGTAAAGAGCAAATAACTTAGAGGAGGTTGATAGAAAAAATGAAAAAAAGAAAAGATAAAGATATTTTGCGATTTTTAGGAATGGGTCTGGGGCTGGTACTGCTGGGTATAATAATCCTGTGGATAGTTCCTGATGTTGTTGGAAGAACATGGACATTTCCTTACGTTATCGGAGGATTGTTCATTCTTGGTGGAACAATGCTAATAATTATGGGTCTATGTACCGCTACAAAGACCAGAGAAGATTTGACACAGGATGAAAGGTCTGTGAGAATTAATGAAAAGGCAGGTTATCATGCGTTCTGGATTCTCATTGGGACCATGGCTATTGTTCAATTAATAGCTATGTTCTGGAGATTAAATCTTAACTATAAGAGTGTTTCACCTGACATTTTCATAGTTGGGATGTTTTCATTTGTTATACTTCGATGGTATTATAATCGAAGGTATGGAGGATGATATTGTGTGGAAACCAGAATCAAGGAATTTTTATGAGGTGATTGTCATGAACAAGAAGAATACTACAACGATGGTGCTGGTGAGCCTTGCACTATTTATATATATGCTCATATTGGGTACCTTCATACCTACACGCCCCGGGAGTATATTTCCTACTGCGATAGGTGCCACAATAGGGTTCATCGTTTTTTACGTAACTTTTGGCGGAAAGCTTGAGAGACTTTTGAATAAGATAGTTTCAATATTTTTTGGATTGCCGATTGCAGGACTATTTGTAGGCATAGCCAAATACCTCAAAGTCGAAGTGACATTGCCGATGTTCATTGTTTTTCTCATTAGTGGAGTTTGCATAAGTATAGTTCTTTTCAGATTGATTGATAAGAAGACAGACCGCAAAAAGCTTGAGACGACATACAAAACCGATGAACGGGGTGCAATGCTGAATGAAAAAAGTGCAACCGTTGGTTTTATCGCTCTTTCATTGTTTTTACTGGCATATCTAATCAAGGACTATTTTGAAGCAGGAATTTTTGATAAGATATTATTATTAACGCTCTGTGGTGGCTGGGTTGTTCTTATTTTAACGAGGCTCTATTACGAATGGAAGACGTGAGGCGATTTAAATGGAATTGAAAAGATTCAAAGATTATTTCGTTGTAGGCTCGGGGATTATACTCCTTGGCTTAGTTTTACTTGCGGTATTTGACCTGTCGTTTCTGGGAATGGGCATTGTTTTGTCTGGCTTGATGTTAATTTTTATTGGCATACATTGGGCAAGGAAACCCAAAACAGAGATTCCAAGCGACGAAAGATATATAAGAATTAATGAAAAAGCGGGTTCCAATGCGTTTTGGACAACCATAGGAATTTTAGCGGTTTTAACGTACGTGGATTTCTATTATCCATTAGGTCTGAACTTTAGGGGATTTTTTATGATAGTTGTTGGTGTTGGAATGTTCTCATTCCATGTACATCGCTTTTACTACGATAAAAAGGGCTTCAAATGAAGAACAAACTTAAAGTTTTCAGAGCGATGTACGATTTAACGCAGGAAGATCTGGCAGAGAAAGTAGGGGTAACGAGGCAGACCATAAATGCAATAGAGAAAAGGAAATACAACCCCTCGTTGGAGCTGGCGTTTAAACTCGCAAGATTGTTTGACGTGAAAATCGAGGATATTTTTATTTATGGAAGCTGTCCCACAATTAGTTAGGCTTAGGTGCAAAGCCGGCCACGCCGAAGGACGTGCGGCATCCCGCCCCACAACTCCGCTACCGCAGCACCGCAAAATCAATTGCAGTTCGCAAATTGCAGTCGCAACAAAAGCTGCTTAAAAATTTGCATGGTGGGCTGCGATGTGATATGCGGGCTACTCCACGCCCCACACCTCCGCTACCGCAGCTCCGCAAAATCAAGCAAATTGCACCCGCCCAAAAATTTGTGCGGTGGGGGCTCCACCATTCGCTCCGCAACTCCGCTTCCGCAGCACCGCAAAATCAATTGCATTCTGCAGAATGCAGTTGTAGAAAAAGCTGCTTAAAAATTTGCGTGGTGGGCTGCGAGGTGCTACGTGAAAAGTTAGGCTCAGGTGCAAAGCCCGCCACGCCTCCAACTCCCCAACTCCGCATCTGCATCACCGCAAAATCAATTGCACCTTGCAGAATGCACTTGTAGAAAAAGTGGTGGGCGGCGATGTGCTACGTGGGGTTGGCAACTAAAGTATAAAAGTTGCCATGCGTGTTCGGATAAGAGATTGACATTCTAACTATTGATACTTTTTATATGGCTTAAAAGCGATTATTTTACCTAGTGAGCCAATGTATGAGTTCAGATAACGAAAATAGTGTGGATCC
>QEXZ01000107.1 GCA_003160755.1 Methanomicrobiales archaeon | reverse complement strand
AACCGTTAGTGACTACACAAATTTAAGAGCAATGATGAGCTATTAATGCTTTCTAAGCACCGTCTGAAGCCTTTTTGTTAAATATAGAGTAGACGGAGCATATAAACTCTTAAATATAGGTTAGCAAGGTAATAAATGGCTATTAGACCTATTAATCCCCAAAATATGCTTATAAAGCGCACCTGGAAGAGACCGACACCAAATAATTTAAAAGGTAATGCTTCTGTTAAAAAGTATAGCGGGGGTTGGTAAAAGGTATATTGGCCTATGGCTTGCCAGGGAGTAGCTCCTTCAACAAAGATAGTATTTCCCATAAATCCATTTCTTGCCAAATTCACCGCAGAACTGGCAAACCACGCTTCGTCGCACCAAGGCATACTTGTACAAGCTCTTCCTATGGCTAAAATTAGATAAAGCACAAATGGCACCAGAATTATCCATTTATTGTTAATAATAGAGTTTTTTGTTGTATCCCCCCAACTCATTTGTTCAAATCTAATTGACACCCTTAAACCCCTCCCACAACCCTAACCACCACATCAGGAACCCCATAAAGAATCAAAACAACCAAAACAGCCCACAAAATCATGCTGAGCAGCATCCCCTTATCTTTAAATATCCTCTCTGTCTCGCCGCCAAAGTTCTTTGCATGAACCAAAAACAGATACCTGAAAAGGCCATAAACTGCAAAGGGAATCGTGAGCATCATGTAAATATTATCAGCAAGAAAGGTATACAGAGAATACGATATAATCAACGCACCCGAGGCGATGCCAATCATCTGGTCAAGCATCTCGGTTGAATACTCTTCAAGAATTTTGCGATGCCCCTTCGCTTCTTCGCCCAACAAAACCAGCTCATGCCTTCGCTTTCCAAGTGCTAAAAACAACGCGAGCAGAAATGCGCATATTATGAGCCAGGGAGAGATTAAAACACTTATTGCCAAGCATCCAGCAATTGCTCTTATCACAAAATTAGTTGAGATCGTTAGAACATCAACGAGAATTATATGCTTCAAAAACAGCGTGTATGCGTTATGAAGAAAGAAGAACATAATTGATACGATGAAAAACAGGGAATTAATCAAATACGACCCGCTCAAAGCAAGGATTATCAATAGCGAGGCGAACAAAATAGCATGGGATTTCTTTAAGCTCCCTGAAGCAATCGGTCTTTTACGTTTTGTTGGATGCTTCTTATCTCTTTCCATGTCTAAAATATCATTAATCATGTAATCGCCCCCGGAAAGCATACAAAAAATTATAAATGCAGAAATTACACTGAACCACATAGAAAAATCGAACAAGTTGCGAGAAAATACTATGCCGACAAATAAAATTAAGTTCTTATACCATTGCTTTGGTCGCATCGAGATTATAAGGTCTTTTAGCATTTAAACTTCTCCTTTACTATCGTACAGTATCCCTTCCCCATAGCGAGTTCAGGTGCTATACATCATCGGAAAACAAAATTTAATTTGAAATATATATATAAATATATGCCTGTCTTTACTATGATATCCTATTGGATTTGTATATCATTAATTTTATTTAACGATATCATGGAAAATCGTAAAGAAAGATTGAGGATGGTGATAGAGGAATATTGGAGAAGCGAGCGAAGCGAACTGCCGAAAGCGAAGGCGAGAGATATAGAACTGAAAGTGGAAAGTGACTTAATAAATGACGTTATAGGTCCGAGAAGAGCGGGAAAGACGTATTTGATGTTTTTGACCATAAAGGAACTTTTGAAAAGCGGTGTTGATTAAAATCTCGGTTCCAACGTTAGAGAAATACTTCTATATAATGAAAGAAGCTTTTCTTTTCTTTGACCTCAAAATTTTCTCTTACAAAGTTAAAGACCAATTACAATATCCCCGGAAACTTTACGCCATAGATCCAGGGCTTGCGAATTTTTCGGGCTTCAAATTTTCAGAAGACGCAGGTAGATTAATGGAAAATGTGGTTGCCGTGGAGTTAATGAGAAGAAAAACGGCAAGTCCCGTGAGAGAAGTCTATTACTGGAAAGATAAACAACAGAGAGAAGTGGATTTTGTTTTGAAAGACGGTTCGAAAATAAAGCAGCTCATTCAGGTAACTTACGCTTCAAGCAGGGAAGAGATAGAGATGTGGGAAAAGAGAGCGTTGATAAAAGCGAGTGAAGAGCTGAACTGCGACAATATGCTGATAATCACATGGGATTATGAAGCAGAGGAAGAATTTAAGGGTAAGCGAATAAAGGTTACACCGCTATGGAAGTGGCTGTTTTGAAATTCTTTTTATCCTATCTATCCTTTAAGTAACTCTTTTGTTCTTTCTCTTGTAATTGATTATATTATCTTATCCTTTTAGTGTATGTACAATTATAAATAAGGTGTCTTGCATGACCGAAGAATACAAAGTAGAATGCATAAGATGCGGTGCACGGTTCTCTAAGGAAGACGTAGTATATACGTGCAGGAAATGCGGCGGTTTGCTGGATATAAAACACGATTATTCGAAAATAGACGCAGATAGAATCGTAAAGGCGCGAGGGGAAGGCGTATGGAAATACCGTGTTTTATTGCCCTTCGCGGAAGAAACAAAACCTGTAACGATAAACGAAGGCAACACGCCTTTGTACAGGTGCGATAGACTCGCGAAATCCAGCGGTGTTGATGACCTATGGGTGAAACATGAAGGACTTAACCCTTCCGGGTCGTTTAAAGACCGTGGGATGACCGTTGGTGTAACAAAAGCGGTGGAACTGGGTGTAAAAGGCGTAGCATGTGCATCTACGGGCAATACTTCCGCATCGCTTGCGATTTTTGCTGCAAAAGCTGGTTTTCCTTGTTATGTTATGCTGCCAAAGGGAAAAGTAGCATTAGGGAAAGTAGCACAGGCGATGATGCACGGTGCAAAAATATTCTCGCTACGAGGTAATTTTGACGATGCGTTGAGGATAGTGCGGGTGATATGCGAAGAAGAGAAACTTTATTTATTGAATTCCGTGAATCCCTATCGGTTGGAAGGGCAGAAGACAATCGCGTTTGAGGTTGCGGAAAAGCTCGGTTGGAAAGCTCCAGACCACGTGATTCTGCCGGTGGGAAATGCAGGGAACATAAGTGCGATTTTTAAAGGGTTTTCAGAGTTGAAGACGCTGGGTATCACAGATTCTATACCAAAGATGACGGGCATTCAGGCAGCAGGTGCGAGACCAATAGTGAATGCGTTTGAGGACGGTAAAGCGGAGATAACACCCGAAGACAAACCAGAAACCATTGCATCTGCGATAAGAATAGGCAATCCCGTGAACGCAGCAAAGGCGTTGCATGCCATTAGAACTTCTGGTGGCGTTGCGGAATCGGTAACTGACGATGAGATAACGGAATCGCAGCTCGAATTGGCAAGGTTGGAAGGCATAGGCGTAGAACCAGCAAGTGCGGCTTCTATTGCCGGGCTGAAGAAATTAGTCACGCTGGGCGAAATAGACCGAGATGAGAAGATTGTATGCATCACCACCGGGCATTTATTGAAAGACCCGGAACGCGTGATAAAAATATGCGAATCGCCGAAAGAGGTGGATGCAGACGTGGATGTAGTCAGGAAGATGATGAAAGAGTTACTATAATAGCGAGAAAAAAAAACTAACAATGTAAGATCAAATAACTCGGTGTAAATCGGTGTAAATCCGTGTCTTAAATAGAAGGTAGTTATAGATTATATACAACTACAAGGAACCTGAACTATGTCGGTAAAAACACAGGTTAGAGTTAACGTTAAAGTTGTTCCCAACTCGAAAAAGGCAAAGGTGGAACAAACAGAAGGAGGCATTTTAAGGGTAAACGTTGATGCACCTGCGAAGGAAGGAAAGGCAAATAAAAGGCTTGTTGAAATACTGGCGAAATACTCCTCAAAGCCGAAGTCATCAATCAGGATTGTTAAAGGTCGGACTTCTAAAAATAAGGTGGTAGAGATTGATTAAAGTTATAGTCATTCCGAAAATTATTAACCACCAGATTACACAGATTTTCACGAGATAGCAATAATAACAATCTTGTGTTAATCTCGTGAAATCTCGTGGTTCATTATTTGCAATTTATTACGAGAATGACTACAATTCATCCAGCCATCCGGCGGTCGTATTTAGCTTTTTCTTAAACATTTTCCCGATATTATCGTAGTCTTTTGCCTGATGATATTTGAAATAGATATAATCATCCATAACCCCTACAATCTCTATCTTGCCGCTCAGATGCGACATGATGTACTTGAACCGTTTACTATGCCCGTTAAGCAGCTTCTTGGCGTCTTCTACGATTTCATATCCTTTATACAGAGGAACCTGAAACTGTGTCTTCACTCTTTTTACCGGTCGACACTGGAAGATGTAATAGGGATTGACGCCGATACGGACAAGTTTATTCTGCAGTTCAGCCAGAGTTTCCGGATTATCATTCACGCCATGCAGTAAAACAGTTTGATTATTTACTATCACGCCAGAATAAATGAGGGACTCAACTGCCGCCACAGAGTCCGGTGTGATTTCGCGTGGGTGGTTAAATTGGGTTACCACATATACCCTTTTACGGTTCGCTGTGGTGTTCGCTAATAAAGTCAACAGCTCTTCGTCTTCCAGGATTCTATTCGGGAACGTCACGGGAATTCGAGTTCCGAATCGTATGAAGTCCAAATGCGAAAAAACCGAGAGCTTATCCAGGAATTGCCTGATTACCTTTGTGGACAATACAAACGGGTCACCGCCGGTTATAAGTACATTATTAATCTCTTTGTGATTGCCGATATAGGTTACCGCATCGTTAAATCTACGCACTATCTCTGCTGTAGGAAGCCCCACCAGCCTTTTTCGGAAACAGTACCTGCAATACATAGCACACCTATTCGTTGCTAATATCAAAGCAGTTTGCAGATACTTGTGCTGTAGACCGGGCATCTTTGTGTTTTCACGTTCGCCACTCGTGTCATAGCTGCCTATCACATTCAACTCTTCTTTTGAAGGAACCGCCATCTTTCTAATGGGGTCATCGGGATTATTTACATCAATCAAGGACATGTAGTAGAGGGTAATGCTCATGGGGTGTATTCGCATAATTTCACGTAATTGCCCCTCCTCTTCGGGACTCAAATCCATGTGTTTCTTTAACTGCGCGATGGTGCGAATGTTCTCTCTGAGTTCTTCTTGCCAGGTCATAGATTGTAGCTCCTCATTTAATTAATACATAAATCGTTTGTATAATAAAAAGGAATAAGTGTAACGGACGCGATGCTGTCCGAGCGGCAATAATCAATCAGGGGGAAAGGAAAAGAGTATGGAAGGAAAAGAGGAATATATATCATCAGCGGAAATGGCAGCCATAGATGAGAACTGCAAATTCTTTGGGCTCTCTTCTGCACAGCTAATGGAAAATGCCGGTGCGGGAATTGCAAACGCGGTTGAAAAGCAGTTTGAAGGAAATACGAAAAACGTAAAAG
>QEXZ01000106.1 GCA_003160755.1 Methanomicrobiales archaeon | reverse complement strand
CGTCATCCGTTATTCTATCCAGCTCTATGTAATTCTTCCCATCCCCTTTCTCTATTCCTATTCCTTCCTCTCCCGCATCTTTTATGCCTTTCATGCTGCCAATCGCGAAAATAATCGAAAAAATCATCTTGATTTTTTCCGAAAATTTCATCGCACTCCAGAACCGCTGCATCGTTACTTGAATAGGCCTATCAATCAATGCGATTTCGCAACCTCTCTCCTCGGCTTTATTTATCGCCGCCATCATGTCTGCACCGGGTTCAATGCCTAATTCCGCACCCATTTTACGCTGCACGTATGCAAGCAGCCAATGCGTGAGTAATAAAAATGGACTGGCACCGCTTATCACGTCTTTTATCGAAAAATCCGCCATATCCCCTTTCAATGCCCTGAATCTGCCTTTGCATAGCTCAACAGCAACCACGTCGGGCTCTTCTCTGTCTATTACCTCCTCCACCTCTCTTACGCTCTTTTCTAATATATGCCCTGTGCCCACCAAGATTATATTATTTTGCATTTTTCAATTTGCACTTTGCATTTGTCATTGTATATAAAATACAACCCCCATCTATTTAAGACATGGGTTTACACTGATTTACGCGGACTTATTTAGGTTTAACATTACTGATTTTTACTATCCATCTGTGTTAATCTGCGTTAATCTATGTCAATATTTTATTTTTTAGTTTGCCCTGTACCGCAACAAAGCGGCGACACCACCGAATGCACGCATCAGCTGCGCTCCTTCCTCAAATTCCGTTGATATGACTTCTACATCTGCACCTGTCTCCTCTGCCTTTTCCACCAAATCGTGCATGAACTCGGCATCAAGTTCTTCGGAAAATAAAAGCGTACCCACGGCACCATTTTCCAATTTCCTCCTCACTTCTTTCTCCCCGTATGCTACCAGGTACTCATCATTTACTAATAGCTTCATGAACCGCTCCATGAGCTTCTTCTCACTCATCAAATCCAATCCCGCGAGTGCGTCTTCCGCCTTATCAATGAGTTCATAAAGACCTGATTCATCCGTATAGGCTACATCAAAAGCACCAAGAATTTTGTTCTGCAGTTCGTAATGCAAGTAAGACCCCTTTATAAAATCATCCTTCGTTGGACTTGGCCCGCCTATCAAGATGCTTTGTATATCCTCCTGAAGTAATATTCGTGTTGCATGCTCGCCTATCCGCTTATAAAAATCATCTATTGCTATCTCTCGCAACCTTTGAAATCGCAGTGCTGACTGCCCTCCTTTTCTTATCTTCCCCGGAACCGCAGAAGTCAAGTGTTTCCTTGCCTCCACTACCTTCCCTGTTAAGGTGCCTATCGTCGCTTCTCTCCTATCAAGCACGATTAAACCGTATTTTTCCTTCTCCTCCACCATCTCTTCCAGCGGTTCGAGGAAGAAAGAGGAATCGCAATGGTAGATATAAGACTGTAGTTTTTCCGGCGGTTCCACGATGAGGGTTTCTATATCGGTCTTGTTTCCTCCTTTCTCCACAGCACCACAGAATATAACCACGCCATTTTCACCAACATGCACATACTTCAGCTTGGATAAAATAGAATCCAGCGAGCTTTGAACATTGGTACGGGTAGATTTGCTTTTTATATTCATCGCTTGCCCATATTCATCACGTAGCTGAGAAGTAACATCAGATATTTGTTTATCTCTCGGAATGTAAACTGACACGAGCTCTGTCCCTCTACCCGCCTTTTTCCTCAGTTCTTCTAATACCTTCCTGAATTCATATTTCTTTATCCGATCCATAACTTTTTTCTTTGATAACACTTCCTTTTTAAGAAAGTTTTATGCGAAGCGTTTTTGATTAAACTTTTTTTTAAAAGTTTGATGCGGCAACCGGGGCTCGAACCCGGGTTACAGGCTATTTCCCATCCTTGGAGGTGTTAGGTTTGAGGGTTGAAATGTGTAACTCATGGGCTACTCACACCTCACACCTGACACCTCACACCTGACAACTAACACCTGAACACCTGACACCCCGCTCATGTTGGGAAGCCCGTGTCCTACCGCTAGACTATTGCCGCTTTATATTTCGACGTGAAGTCCTCAAATTCTGATGCAAGTGAAGCAGCAGCGGACCTCACCGCCTCTATCGGGTCCCCCTCCCGCATCTTCACGTACAAAACAGGATTGCTCATCAGCGTATGCTTGATGCTATAGGTTGCGATGTCAACCTTTTCATTCTCCAACAGTTTTGATGATAGCGGAGCTAAAAGCGTGTGGTCTTCACCTTCTATTTCTATCTTTACCACTTTTTCACTCTTCTCAAGTATCTGTAAGCGCTTATTTCCCTTCTCTTTATCCATCCTCTAACATCACCTAAACCACGCCCTTACCATAATCTTCTGATATTTTTCTCGGTTCCACCCTTTTGCATTTCTCGCATGTCAGTACATCCCCTTTCCTCTTCAGGCGTCCTTTGCATTTTGTACACATCGCCTTAAGAACGCCTAAATCCCGTTCCTCTGTGCTAAGTCGTAATGCCTTTGCGTCCAATACTTTTGCCTTTACCACATCAAGATAACCGAACTCCTGCTGCAAATCGCTTACAAATCCTTTTCGCACATTTGATATGCGGATAACTGCTTGAGTAGATGCAGCAATTTCCCGTTTCTCCTTCCCTTCCACGCACGCTATACTCACGAGGGCAACATTATCTCTTAAATCCTCTATTCTGCCTATAACCACATCCCCCTCTTTGAGCACTGGCGGGGTCTCTACCGCGGGCAGAACCTCTATAGCTCTCTTATCGGTTATGTTAATTGTACCTATCTGCGAGGCGTATAAATTCCCCTCTTCACCGTATACGCCTTTTCCCATCGTAAATTCCTCTGAAGTACCCAGGAAATCCCCAGGGACTACAACTCCTTCACCTTTTTCCATTTGATTTTACGCTCCCTTCTCTTCTTTTCTCTTCCCTTCCCTTCTAAATTATTATTAATTTGGTTCTTCTTATTTATTAGGTAGATACATACGTAATTATACTATGCGTGTGATTGGAATAGACCCGGGAACTGCTCGCACAGGGTGGGGTGTCATTGAGTTCAATCACAGAACATTAAAACCAATTGATTTTGGTTATATAAAGACAACACCCGAGCAGCTAAACGAGGATAGATTAAGAAAGGTATATGAAGACTTACTCGCGGTGATAAAAGACATGACGCCTGATGTGATGGCGATCGAGAAGCTATTTTTCAATATTAACGTGAAAACGGCGTTAAGCGTTGGTCAAGCACGAGGGGTATGTCTCTTAGCTGCTTCTGTCTCGAGACTTCCTACATACGAATACAATACCTCTGAGGTGAAAAACGTTATAACAGGATACGGCAGAGCGACAAAGAGCGAAGTAGCGAGTAAAATAACGGGGCTGCTTCGCCTGGCGGAGACACCAAAACCTGACGATGTTACCGATGCCCTTGCTATCGCAGCCACGCATATTATCCTAGAAAGTACTTGTAAAAACCACGAGAGTTCACAAGATTAACACAAGAAGATTAGCCAATATCCAATCCTTAATTCTTTACCTACTTGTTTTCTTGTGGAAATCTGTGACTAATCTGTGGTTATAAAAGGAGCTTTTTAAATGTGGATGTTCAGCAACAGTGAGAACGAGATAAACCAGCAGAAAAGGGTTATAAACGAGACATAAATCCAATCCTTTACCCCTTCTAACCTTGTATGTAAGAACGGATAGACAAATTTCTGCACCATGACCATCAGAATCGCGATAAGCAGACCATCTTCTGACGCAGGATTTTTTATCACGTAGAATGATATAACGCCCGCGAGAACGCCAAACAGGAGAGGCGTTAGCGTCTTTATCAACCCTTCCTTGTATTCCGCCTTCTCTTTCTCCTCTTTCTTCATATCCCGCGCTCTTTTATCGTTCTCCATTGACTCGCACTATCAATTTAAGTTAGTTATATTTATTATTTCTGTTTTCCGTTTTCGATTCTCGAGTTTCAGGTTGATGAGCACGAAAACGCTTTATGCATTACGAACACGCCACCTTAACAAAACACCTTCGTCCATTGGCTCCGCACTTAGAAGCTCCAGCTTTATCGTTTTTCCTTCTACGGCAAAGCCTTCACCATCCACAAGTGTAGGTGCGTTTCCACCGCCGATTATCAGGTTGCCCACATACGTATATATCTCATCAACGAGCCCCTGCGAAATAAAAGACCAGTTAAGCGTTGCACCGCCCTCTACCATCAATCTACTCACGCCTCGCAGCCCCAGCAAAAAAAGAAGTTCCTTTAAATCCACTTCCTCCTTACCACAAATTAGAACCTCCGCTTTCTCTCCTAATCCTTCCATATCTTCCACAATTGCCCGTTCAGAAACCGCAATTAGTCGTTTTCCTTCGCCTTTGTTTAATATCTCTGCATCAACCGGTATTTTTGCCTTACTGTCCACCACTATTCGCAGCGGATTCTCATCTTTCCCCGACTTTCGCCTTTCTTCCCTCCTCTTTTCGGATTTCACAGTTAAAGAAGGGTTATCCGCGGAAACAGTGCCTATACCAATCATGATTGCATCGCTTCCCGCCTTCAGTGAATCAACCCGCTCAAAATCTTCCCTGCCGCTTATTGTCGTCTGTCTCCTTTCTATCGTTGATATTTTTCCATCCGCGCTCATTGCGGCGTTTATAAATACAAAGGGTCTGTCCATTGTTTTTTTCCCCCGCCTTGATAAGACTTTATAGTCATTTCGATAATAAATTGCAAAACCACGAGATTTCACAAGATTAACACAAGACCAGAGATCAGAGAGAGAAAACGATTTAGACTTCTTGATTTTTGCTTTTTCTCGTGAAAATCTGCGTAATCTTGTGGTTACTTTTTGGAATATCCATAGATGCAATAGCTTTAGGGTTCCTTAACTTATAAAACCACATCATATCCTATCATAACACAGCACGCAAATGGGGGAAACAGAAAGGATAAAGAAGGATATAACGCTTTTTGAGGAGAGCGTGACCGAGCTGGACTCGCTATCGCGGGGTAGCAATGAGGAAGAGGTGATAGAGCTTGCAAAGGGATATTACGAGGACACGAAGTATTATCTTGAAAAAGGGGATTACTTCACCGCCTTTGGTTGTATAAATTACGCTCATGGGCTGTTAGACGGGATAAAGAGGAAAAGAAGGGTGTAAAAATCTCGGATGCGAAACGAGCAGTAGCAGGATTTTGAATTTTTTTCGATTAACTTCTTCATCTTCAAAAATTATTTTTATATTGCCATAGTTTATTAATATGGTAATTTTTAATAGAGAAAATAAAATCCCGCCTTAACTCAGTTTGGCAGAGTGCGCGGCTGTAGGGTGAATTTTTGACCACCTCCCAAAGGTCACATAACCGCGTGCGCGGACACCGCGATGTCCCCGGTTCAAATCCGGGAGGCGGGACTAAAAGTTTTTATCAAAAACGCTTGGGAATAAAAAT
>QEXZ01000105.1 GCA_003160755.1 Methanomicrobiales archaeon | reverse complement strand
TCGTTTAAAGGCGGCGGTAAATTAGCGTGGCGGATAGACTGGGCAGCGAGATGGAAAATCCTGGGCGTTACCGTCGAGCCTTTTGGCAAGGACCATGCCGCGCCTGGTGGGTCTTATGATACAGGGAAGAAAATATCAGCGGAAATCTACAATTACGAAGCGCCGTATCCTATCCCTTTTGAACATATCCTGTTGAAGAGGAAGGAGCGAGAAGGCATGAAGGCGAAAGTCACGGCTATGTCGTCTTCTCTGGGGACGAATATCCCGGTGCACGAGATGTTAGAAACCATACCGCCGGAGATTTTAAAGCACGTTATTTCGAGAGTGAGACCGGATAAGCACATAGAATTCGACCCTTCTTTACCGCTATTACACCTGATAGACGAGTATGAAAGGGAAATAGGAGGAATAGGAAGGGGAGTTGCGGGAAAAATCCCGTTCAGGCATTTCATAACGCTCGTGCAAATTGCACGTGGTGAGTTCTCTGAACTCCTCGAAGTCATTAAAAGAAGCGGATATGAGGTTCATGCGGAGGACGCGGAGGAAATGGGGGAGTTAAGGAAAAAAGCGGTATATGTGGAGAATTGGCTGCGGAAATATGCGCCTGAGCACATGAAGTTCGAGGTGCAAGCAGAATTTCCTGTTAAGAAAATAAAAACGTTGACTCAAGCTCACAGGAAAGCGATAGAGCAAATCCTACCCGAAGACAAGGAACTACCGACTATGAGTGCTGAGGATTGGCATAACAGAATATATGAAGTTGCTTCTGCCAATAATATAAAACCAAAAGAGCTTTTTGGAGGGATATATATGGCATTATTGGGGCAGCCATCGGGACCACGTGCGGGTTGGCTTCTCGGTTCTTTGGACCCAAAATTTTTAAGAAAGCGGTTTAAAGAAGTGGGAGAACTGTAAAAACTCTTTTCGATCTTCTCACAGATTCACCCATTTCTTACGGAGATTAAAACGCGCTTGTTAATGCGTCAATCCAATAACGTGCGAACCCACCGATAAAACTCCCTATTTGACTCGCCGACATGTCTTCTGGGATAGACGCATTTCCGGAAAGAATGGGTAGCAGGAAGAAAAGTGCAATCGCCACCAGCACGATTATCGTTACTATTTTCATCTTTTCCTTTTACACCTCCTAATCTTATTTCTCTTATTATAATAAAAATGTTTCTATTTGCAACCCCTGATTTAAAGATTGTTATTGCCGTTGCTATTGTCCTCTTTAACAAACAAAAGCGGGAAGATTATGTCGCTCAGGCAGCAAGGAAGCCAAACCGAGAGGAATAAAAACAAGCCTATAACGATGAAGACCATCCAATTTACCATCGCACCCAATGCCATAAGAATATGAAATGCTGATGCCCATGTGCTCAACAGCACGTGTCCCGCATGTGGGAACTTGGTTGTAGGTCTCCAATAAGCGATTGCAACGCCAATAAGAGCAAGAGGGTTTATAAGCCACCACTTTTCTATAAAACCTATATGAATCCCGGTGTTGGGTAGTTGAAGTAATATCTCTCCTGCGTAGGGCACGAGTGAATCGCTTATCGTAGCTATGCCAATAGACCCGGTGTAACCAATTAAAAACACCATCCAGCCTTTTCCACCGTGTAATCTGTACATACCCGCAGTCACGAGCGCGCTTAACAGCACGTGAATCGGATGGAGGATATAGAAAAGGGTATATGAAACAGAAGCAATGGACGGGTGGTAAATTGCCAAAAGCAGGATAGCAATTCCTGTAACGACGCCAAAAGAAGTGAAAGGGACATGCCTCAGTAATTCTTTGGTGATTAGCTTCGATGATTCATGTATCCTCATCCTGAAAGCATTTACATATTCGTTAATCTGCATCATCCCTATTTTTCTGATAATATTAATAGTATTTAAACAAATTGTTAATAACAAATGTTTCTTTAAAAAAGAAAGCTTTACCAAAGAAACTTTTTTTAAAACAAAAGCAAAAAGGGTAAATAATCAAAGAAAATGACCATAATCAGCATCTCGTTAACCGACGATATATTGAATGAAATAGACAAATTTCAACAAGAGCTCGGGTTCTCCGGAAGGTCAGAAGTAATGAGAGCCGGAGCGAGAATGCTGCTCGCGGACAACAGAGAGAAAGAGAATTTGGAAGGCAGACTGAACTCTGTGCTTTTGCTTATTCATACGCAGAAAGTGGAGGGAACGGTAACCGAGATAAAGCACAAATACGAAGACATCATAAGCACTCAGATTCATAACCACTTGCGAGAAGATAAATGTCTCGAGGTGTTCATTTTAGAGGGTGACGCTGCTCGGATAAAACAGCTGGTCGGGTTGTTCCGAGCAAGTGGGAAAATGGACTATGTTAAGTTGATTGTGGCCTAACAACACTTTTTCTTTTTTAAGAAAAAAAGAAAACCTGTGCTAAAAGAAAAAAAACAAGAAAACAGAAAATAAATTATTGACACGGATGAAAGGAGCAATGCCGCTAAAAATAGTCCACCTGCCCTGCCCGACAAAAAGAAAAAATCTGTGTAAATCTGTGTAATCTTGTGGTTATTTTTCGGAATGACCATGGTTTAATAAGGATATAAAATGAAAAGAGAAAGGAGAACAAAATGCAAGTAGTGATAAGTGACCCGAAAACAGGGAAGGCATATAAGGTAGAAGGTAAGGATACGGAAGCGAGTGCTTTATTCATTGGTAAACGAGTAGGCGACGTTGTGGATGCGGATATTTTAGGCTTGGGTGGTTATGGATTGGAAATACGCGGTGGCTCGGATACGGATGGCACACCGATGCGAAAAGACGTGTCGGGCGCTGTAAGGAAGAGAATCTTAATTACTTCGCCACCCGGCTACCAACCAAAAGAGAAGGGAAAGAGGAGAAGGAAGTCGGTCAGAGGCAACGAAATATCACCGGAGATATCGCAGATAAATGTGAAGATAAAGGAGTACGGGGCGAAACCGATTGAAGAGATATTTGGGAAGGAGGAAGAAGCGGAAAAGGAGAAGTAGATTATAGCCATTCCGAAAATTATTAACCACCCGATTACACATCGTGGGCTCTGCCCACGTCCCGCAAACCCTGAAAGGGTTTATTTCACGAGATTATTTAAAAAAAGAAAAAGTGTTGTATTAATCTTGTAAAATCTCGTGGTTTTTTATGTTCGCTACAGAAACACATTTATTCTCCACTTTTTATTATCAAATTTGATAAGATTTAAAGAAAAATTTATATAGACAAATGCAAAACTGGTTATTATGAAATCTTATGAAGTGGTTGAAACGCTGAGAAAGAGCAGAAAAGCGGTCTTCACACCTAAGGACATAGCAAAAATCACGGGCTTAAATGGAAGCGGAGTTTACGTCATGATAAGCAGATTATATAAACGTGGTATGATTTTCAAACCCATGAAGGGTTTTATATCTCTTTCCCAGGACCCTTTCATCATCTCAAGTCAGTTATATCCACCCTCTTATATCTCTTTTATTACCGCATTGTATCTTCACGGAAAAATTCAGCAGGTAATAGACCGGATTTTTATTGTAACGCCAAAGAAAAGGAAGCAAATCGCCGCGATATTCGAGATGGACGTTCATTTTGTCACATTGAAGCGAGCAATGATGTTTGGATATAAGAAGGTGAGGAAAGAGAGTTCTTATGTTGTGCTCGCAGATGTAGAAAAAGCGATAATAGACTGTCTTTATCTCCCGAGGTATTGCCGATTAGTTGATGTGTTTGATATTTTAAAAGAAGGTGCTGACATGGACGTGAGAAGATTAATAGAATATGCGAAAATGAGCAAAAGTGAGGCGGTGGGACGGCGATTGGGATATTTACTCGATTTGGTTGGGATGAAGCACGACTTGAGACCAAAAAATAAAAGCACCTATAAACTGAACCCAAGCATAAAGGCGAAAGGAGAATTTGACAGTAAATGGAGGATTTACGTGAACGAGGTGCTTGATTAAATGATACTGAAGGAGGATTTAATAAGGTTAGCGAAATTGAACGGGCTTAAGGCATTCCAGCAGGAAAAGCACTATATTCAGACACTGGTCTTGAGGAGCATATGTGCAACTACAAACGAGTTAGCATTTAATGGTGGGACAAGCCTGTGGTTTTTTCGTGGCTTGAACAGATTCTCAGAGGATTTAGATTTTACATTCATGCTGAGAAAGGGAAAGAGAAAGAGAGAGGGATTGAGAAATCTGCCAATGGCAGTAAAAAAGGATTTGGAAGTTTACGGCATTGATTCAGAAATACGGATATTGAATGACGGTGAAATCTCGTTTTCATTCAGAGTGGGTGCGAAGGGACCTTTATTTACAAAGGAAATAGAAAGAAGCTTTGTACGGGTTGAAATAAGCAAGAGAGAAGAAGTAAAGAAAAAACCGGACGTTATCGAGTTAGATGCGAACTATACCGACATTCTACCGTTTTTCGTTGTCGTGCTGAATACGGAGGAAATCATGGCAGAGAAAGTTCGAGCAATTCTCACAAGAAACAGGGCGAGGGACATTTATGACCTGTGGTTCCTGCTCAGGAAAGGGATACGGTTTGATTTAAGCTTGGCCAATGAGAAATTAAGGTATTATGATAAGGTTTTTGAAAAGGATGTGTTTATAGAGAGGATAAAAGGGAAAGAGGATTATTGGCAATCAGAACTAAAGCCGCTGGTGATTGGTACGTTACCTCGCTTTGAGGAGGTTTATAAAGCTGTGGGTGAGGGCATTATGTAACCTATAGCGGCACAGTCGAATTTTCCAGTGAAATTGATAAATCATTAAAATTCACCGTAGAGCATACAAAGAACGCAGAGACATAACTTATAGACACAGATTAAAAGCTCCGCGTGCTCGGCGCTCTCCTCTCCGCGGTGATAAATCGCAGACTATATTTTAGGTAGTGCCCTGCATTGCTTCTTTTAAGGCCATAGAACCATCTCCGCGGCTTTTTTCACTTCTTCGCGGTATCTCGCAGGTGTGTAAACGCCCACTTTATAATTTTCTCGGAACGCCTGACTGAGCATTGACACGAGCGATGAAACCTCATGTAAACTCTTGATTTCTCGTGCACTCTGCTCTCGACCCTGTAAACCCTGTATGGGCTTATCAACGACAACTTTCGCCACGCTTTCTTTTAATTCATCTCCTTTTTCTCCTTGAAAGTCCAGTATAACGTATTTCTCGTCCACACCCGCTCGCTTGCTTATTTCCACTTCTATTTCTTTTCTTCGCTTTTCTTCACTCAGTTGTGTTGCTACATCCTCATTTAGCTCAATTATGCCTTTATATACCGCACGTTTGAACAGTTGCCGCTTGTTTATCAGTTCCACCATCTCCTCCGGGTAGCCTTTCGCATTCCGCAGCGCAACGTTTATTTCCGAATCGTCCATTTTTCTTAATGCCAATGCGTATTGCCGGATGTGATCCTCAGATTCAGATTTCGATTTGACGAAATACTCCAGTGCTTTCGAAAACATCAACTGTGCTATTCGACTCGTGTGATGTTTATAAACCGTAGGATACATCAAGAAACGAGAAAAGAGCAAATATTCCGCAGGTAGTATTCCCTTTTCTGTTATAACGACTTTACCATTGACAAAATCCAGCCCGTGAA
>QEXZ01000104.1 GCA_003160755.1 Methanomicrobiales archaeon | reverse complement strand
AGCCGAGTTCTGCCATCCTTTCATCAAAATAATGCAGATATATATTGGCTAAGAGTGGAGATATAACACCGCCCTGCGGCGTTCCAATGACATTCTTCGCCCTTCCCTGCCCCTCTTCCATAACGTCCGCCTCAAGAAATGCCCTTATCAATCTCAAGACTCTGCCGTCACTTATCCGTTCTGCTACCGCATCAATGAGCTTTTCGTGATTCACTGTATCAAAGAAGGCTTTTATGTCCGCATCTACGACCCATCCATGCCCCTCGTCTCTGACCGTTTCTATCTGCTCTATCGCCTGTTTCGCACTCTTTTCCGGTCGGTATCCAAAGCTTGAGTCCAGAAACTCAGCTTCAAATATCGGCTCGATGACGTTCTTCAACGCTTGCTGCGCTACTCTATCCCTTATTGCTGGAATGCCCAGCGGTCGCCTAACCACCCTTTCGTCTTCATCCCGACCCTAACCAGGCATGCTAACCCACTATGGTAATTTCCCGTTTGGGACCGCATTTACGTACGGTATACCAGCCCCATAGAGGCATCGAACTTCCCCTTTAGGGAGGAGGGTCGTTGTTAGCATATCCCACCTCTGGTTCACTTCCGCTTCAGGCTAAAGACCGCCTCTGGCTTATTAGGTTACGAGGCACGCTCCCCGAAAACCTTGAAAGGTTCTATTTCACGAGGAATTTTTCTTTAAGAAAGAGATCAAATAAAAAAGTTTTCTTTTAGCACAGGTTTTCTTTTGTAAAAAGAAAAAGTGTCGCTACACGATTTCAGTGCCATATTCTGCACCCGTCATAGTTATTTCCTGTTTCAGCTTTTTTAAAAATATTTTGAATGAGCTACAAGAGAAATCAGCCCAATCGGCGAATTTTTCAGCAGAAAGCTCTAATTCTTTTTCTTTCTCGTTCTGGCTGGGAAGTCCAAACCGCTTTACTTCTTCCCAATTCTTCTCTAAATATCTAAAAAGCGATGCAGAAGCGAAATGCGTGGGAACCAGTGGAGATTGTGCAGAAAGGTCGAGAATCAATTGCCTTTCTCGTTCGAGTTCTTGAGCCGAAATGGCAGACCGCTGTATCGCTTTTACCATTGCTTCTTCGTGGACTACGCCTTTCATCTCAGAGCTGAGGATTTTTATGCTCTGTGTGGCTAATTCTTTGTAGATTTCTCCCTGAGCGAGTTCATGCTCGAGCATGTATCTAAGCATGGGTTCAGTTGCGGATTCCAGGTAAACCTCGTTCAATGCGATGGCGGAAAACCACAAGCCGTGAAGGAAAAAATGACGATGCATTGCCGTGCCGTAATCTAAGGGGAATGTAGAAGGCGCTAAAATGGTGGGTGCGAAAATAAGAGCTTTTGTTTTCATCAAAATGGTGTTCTTGACACGGTTTTTGCCAACAAGTTTTTCAATTGTTTCTTTCTCTTCGCTTTCGAGTGGAAAGTGCATCGAAGCAGGATGTCCGAGGCTTTTTTCGTAAAACTCAACGATTTTGTTTATTTTCTTTACCTCAAGATTCTTTAGCGTTGTTGCTATTTCCTTTGCTGCACGCTCTAACCATGCAAGATAATCGGCTTCGTATTTCTTCCGATTTTTCTCTTCTTTCCCCTCCTCAGCCTCAAACCTCAGAGACATTTTCTTTCTTAGCACAGGTTCTTTCTTTAGAAAGAAAGTGTTTTTTAAAGACTTTCTCGCCCAACGAGCTTTTCCAAAACCTCGTATTCTCCACGTGTGTTCACAAATAAATGGACATTTCCAAGCCGGATTTTTCTCAATCCCGCATCCTTTGCAGCGTTATAAGCATCCATCATTTGCCACATAGTGGGAGACGGAACATCCCCCATTTGATACTCTGGAAAGAAAGCGAGGATAGTGAAGGGAATTCCGGCATCCACAGATGCTAACTCAGCCGCAATTTTAGCTATCTGGTCTGTTTCTACCCAGCCGGGAATATAGAGTGAGAGAACCTCTAAAACAAATCCTCTTTCCTTTATCTCCGCCGGGAGTTTCAAGATGCGAGAATTCGATACGCCGGTAAGCTTTCGATGCGTCTCCTCGTCAAAAGCCTTTATATCCAGCCAGAAGGAATCTATTCCCGATTCTTTGAATATGTCTAAGTTGCCCGGAGTGAGCCCATACCCGTTGGTTTCAAAAAGCACCAAAACTCTTTCATTTAATTCTTTTATCAATTCCGCAGACTTCACATAGAAATCAGGCTGGCATGCGAGGTCGCCACCTGTGAATGCAACTATATTGCGAGCAGGTCCCCAGCCCTGCGGACTTAACTCAATTTTGTCAACGCCAAGCACTCCTAGGCATCTCTTGCTTCTCTTGCCATGCATAACACAACTTCCGCATGAGTCACAAAGCTCATGTGCGTGCCAACTCGTTGCATGCTCTCTCCGTACAAAAGTGATTTCGTAATCGCTCAAATATTTCTCGACTTCCTTTGCCACATCATAGGGAGACATCCAGTCTCCTACGGCATTTTGAGTAAAATGCCATGAATGACATTTTTTACATGCGAGATTGCATCCCGACTGGTAAATAGAAAGATAATGCTCAGGTCTTGAAAGGAAAATCGCATTTATCAACCTGTATGGAATTCCATCTTTATACTTAAGCGCGGATTCACAAGCTTTTCGCCATCTTCCCTCCTCAAAATCAAACACCTGGCAACTTCCCTGCTCGAATCCCTGCTTGATTAGCTCACATTCCATGCCCGATTAGTAACTATTTAATCTCTTGTGGTATAAATTCTAAACACTGAAGTCACAATTCAAAACACAATATAAATATGGAGCTAAAACTGAGTTCACCACAGGACTGTATTGGCGACTTTACTTATGATTTCTTCTGGCAGCACAGAGGAGCAAAACTCAATCCTGCCGACATGATTCCTTCTCAACTCGGCACGAGCCATTCGTATGAAGACGTGGTTGAGGCATTGAAAAAAGGCGAAGACGTGCATATAAAAGGAGATGCAGGCAAGAGGCTCGGTTCGAGTTTGGGCGTTGACCTTGTCTTTTTCGGTGGCAGCGGAAATGAGCTGCCCGAAGTGGGATCTGTAATCGTAGATGGAAATGCAGGTGCTTATCTCGGAATGGGTATGCTTTCTGGTGCTGTTTACGTTAAGAGCAAAGTTGAAGAGCCTCTTGGCAATGTGGTGCAGGTAAAATCCGATTTGGAAGGTTACAAGAAATTTGTTTCGATAACATGGCTCTTGCATCATCCAGAAGAGAAGGAAATGAAGAGCATACTGGAGCCCAACGTGTTCAAAGAAGGCGAGCTGTTTCTTGCTGACCGGATTTTGAGAAGCACGCTTGCTGCTCGATGCATGAAAGAGGCGAAGGTGCATGTGAAGGGAGACGTTGGGATAAGCGTTGGCATATTGATGCGAAAAGGTTTTGTATTGGTGGAAGGGAACGCGGGGATGAACGCAGCTGCTTTGCTTAACGGCGGTAAAGTCGTAATATTAGGGGAGGCAGCGGAATTCTTAGGTGTGGAGATGAGAAAAGGGCTTGTGTTCGTGAAAGGGGGATGTAAAGGCTATGTAGGTGCCAAAATGACGGGTGGAAGGATAATTTGCAGAAGGACAAAGCCCGTTCCGCCTGTTGAGGAAAAAAGGCTTGAAAAAGAAGATTTAGTGCTACTCGCGGAGTTTGGAATCTCTGGAATGCTTACGATGAATTATGGAAAGTATGAAGTAAATAGCTCAGAAATTTTTGGATCAAACCTTTTTCTAAAAGGTTTGATTTAATACACAAAAGCCAGCAATTGCCCGCCTACCCCCGCTTCAATCGCTTTTTCATGTGCCATCACTCCCTTTGAAGTCGTAACGATCAACAAACCGAATTTTCTCGCAGGTAAAAATCTCTTCTCCCATTTCTCGTATTCCTTCGCACGAACGTAGAACCTCGGCTTTATCGCATTGCAATTGTTTATTTTACCACTAAGTTTCACCTTGAATATTCCCGCTTTTCCATCTTCTACGAACTCAAACTCCTCTACGTAACCGCCTTCTTGCATTACTCCCAGCATATTCCCTATCAGCTTTGAAGCGGGCTTTATCTCACATTCCATCTTCCCAACTCTTTCCGTATTCTTTATCTGCGAAAGGGCATCCGCAAGCGGGTCATTTAGCGACATTCTTTTCTCTTATTTTTTATCGTTCCTATATATTTAACCTTTCTTCTTTTGGTAAAGCTTTTCTTTCTAAGAAAAGGTTTTAGTTGTATTTCTTAAACCCTATTTCCCGCGCTATCTCTCTGAAGCACTGCCTGCACAGATAAATCCCGTATTTACGGACTAATCCCCGTTTCCTGCCACATCGCCTGCAGGTATTTGCACCTCTTCCAAATCTCTTATCCTTGTTCCTCTCCATCTATTTTATTATCTCCTTTTTACTTACTTTATAGTTTATCTTTATCTTTATCTTTCTCTCTCCACGAAATATTCCGCCAGAGCCACCATCTTCTCTTTTATCTCTTCTCTACTTTTACCTTCTATTTCTCCGTCTCCTTCTCCTTTTCCTTTTATATCTATTTTTCTTATTTTATCTGTTCCACTACGCAGGTATCGCATCGCTATTCCCTCCGAGTAATCTATTGCCCCATACTTCCTGAACAAATCTACGACTTCTTCTATTTTTGCTTTATCGTAATTGTGAAAACATTCGTAAATATTTTCCTTTTCACGGGCTTCACAGTGCTCCAAACAATTAACAAGGAGCAAAGTGGGTTTTCCTTCTGCAATATCCTCTCCTATCCTCTTCCCATATTTCTCCTCTTCCCCTAACACGTTGAGAATGTCATCTCGTATCTGAAACGCAATTCCGATGTCCTCCCAGGCACTGCTTAAATCCTCCGCTGTCTCGTGCGATGCTCCACCAGCAATAGCGCCGCATTTAGCGGAAACCCCGAACAGTTTCGCGGTCTTCTTCCTCAGCGTCTCTATTACTTCTAATTCAGCCATTTCCTTTCTATCCTTAAACTCAAGGTCCATCGCTTGCCCCTCTGAAAGCACAACACAAAGCTCTGCAATCTCTTCAAATATCTCCCACGCTCGCTCTAAACCCAGTAAGCCCCTGTTCACTTTCAACGCTTCGTAACTCAGAGCATATAGCCCATCTCCGGCGTTTACCGCAATGGGCACGCCGTATTTTATGTGCAATGCGGGCTCTCCACGTCTCAGCTTGCTTTCATCCTCGATGTCATCGTGCACTAAAGAGAAATTATGAAAGAATTCTATACATATCGCAGTTGGCAGCGCCTTTTTTATCTCCCCGCCCACTAACTCGCAAGCCATGAGACATAAAGAAGGTCTTAATCTTTTCCCTCCCCTTCCCAACAGGTCAATTATCGGCTTATAAAGCGTATCAGGCCCGCGTCCCTCTAAGTTCCTTTTATACGCATCTTCGAAAATAGCTGCATAGGCTCCTCCAATGCTGCCAAGCTCCGAACTGCGATTGTTGGATTTTATTTCTCGGGTAACCATGTTAATACGATATAATTCTTGCATTTAAAAAAACCTTTCTTCCAAAAAGAAAGTTTTACCGAAGAGATGACATAGCCCCAGATGCAATGGAAAATATCTTTTAACCAAAGAAAAAAGGCATCAGGTCGCATGCTTCTAACTGAGGACCTTTCTTTGCTGATGTTTCGTCAAATGTGCAAAATGCTTTTTTACCTCTCCTTTCTTTGCCGCTGCTCTCGTAGTGCGACCGATAGATCGCAAAAGGCACCGGCTCTTTTGTGTG
>QEXZ01000103.1 GCA_003160755.1 Methanomicrobiales archaeon | reverse complement strand
CTGTGGAGGTAATTGTGCTTCGCGAGGGTAAGCCCGTGCCCGAGGATGAGAAAGTAGCGGTCAGTAAGAACAAAGAAGAAATAACGATAACTATTGTCCAAATTGTCTCAAGTGGATGAGATATTAGTTTCTTTGGTAAAGTTAACTTTCTTTCCTGCGAAGCATTTTTGATAAAACTTTTCTTAAAAGTTTTAAAGAAAGGTTTGTGCGGGCACGCTCTCGGTCGACGCTTTCGCTACCAGCCAGACCCCCAAAGTCTTTCTCCACATCGCTACCCTGCGAGCGCCAACCGTCCACAGTGAGTCCGCTCCCTTCCGGGCCTAAACCGGTATCCATGACAAAGGCATGACAACAAACCCTCCAGCTTGCCACCATACCACCGTCAACCCCGCAGGACGGTGCTTCTTAGTAGGACTTCGAGCTGAAACTGGGAACTACGGTGCCTTCTTCGAGCTTCGCCTCTCGCATATCGGCGATTTCGAGTTGCAGAGGACGCCTAACCCTCCAGGCTAGCCCGCACAAATATATATTTGTTTGTAATATAAAAAAGCTTTCTTTCTATTCTCTTATGGCCGGGTTCTTTTAAAAGGCAATCGCATCCCTTTGCCCGTGCCACGCCCATGCCGGTAGTCGTGGAACGCAAAAGCACCTGATGCGAAACTGGTTACCGATTGGCGTTTCCTCCCGTAGGTTACGTGCCTGATTTTTCTTAAAATAGTCTCCAATCGCTTTCTTTGTTCCACCATCAAAATTTTCTCATCGCCTTCGCCTTCAACATCGTGATATAGCTGCGTTATGCCGTCAAATATTTCTTTCAGCTCCTTGTCGTCCACGTAATAGCTCGCGAGTTTGCTCAGCTCTTCGTACACTTCTTTTAGCCTTTCCCTGTAGCGCACCATCTTCTTTTTTGCAAGGAATACTTCACCGTCGCTTAATGTGCGTTCAAGCCGGTCAAACGTCCATCCACTTGCTAAAACTCGTACCTCGGGATAGAATCTCTTTACATATTCGGGCTTTCTGGTCAATATGTTCCTAACGCTTATAATGCCGATAAGCACGCCACTCTCGACCACCGGCAGCCGTTTTATATTCTTCGTGGAGGCGAGTTCACATGCTTCCTCCATTGTCGCTTCCGGTTTGATGGTGACCAGAGGGGAAGACATTATCTCTTTTGCTTTTACCTCACTCCCCCTTCTCCCCCTGTACTTTAACAGAACTTTCAATGCGATGTCACGCTCGGTAATAATCCCCGCGGGTTCGCCTTCTGAGGTTATAACCACACTGCCCACCCCCAGATTTGCCATGTCCTTCGCTATTTTGATAATCCCTGTATTTTCCTCTTCGGTGATAATCGGCGTGCTCATTATGTCACGAACTTTCATCTTTCGCTTTTCTTCTCCTTCGGCCTCTGCCTCTCCCTCAGCGCTCATCTACTTTATCCTGTATCTACACTACAATATCATATTCATATCAAAGATATTCTTATAATTTTATTTTTTTTCCTTATAAAAAAAAACTAAAGTTTACCATGCCGCAAAATCGAAAATAACAGCCAAAAAGCCATTATCCCTGCTCCAAGAAAACCAATGATACCAATTATCGGGATTTCGTGCCATTTCGGCGGAACACCGGAAAGAACCATAAGGGCGGAACCTATCACGAGCGAAGCTAAAACAATGGCAAATACCGTACGATTGCTTGTCTGGTCGAGGGTTTTAAGCATTGGGTCAAGCCCTTTATGCTCAAATTTTATCTTTACCTCGCCTTGCCGTACCCGTGTCAATATGTCTCGTGCCTCAGAGGGAAGGTCACGTAACAGCAGGCGTGTTTCAAGGGCAGAGAGATAGGAATCCTCGATTAACTTCCGGGGGATCATGCGACTCCATATTAACTTTTCGGCGAACGGTTCAGCATGACTTACCGCGTTAAATTCGGGGTCCAGTTCCTTACCCACTCCTTCAATGGTCACCAGTGCTTTTGCAAGCAGATAGAAGTCCCGGGGCGCTTTCAACTGATACTCTGCAACCACACTCGCAATTTCAGAACAAGGTTGGCGCCTCGTGCTGCCACGACTTTCGGGTCAATTCCGTAGTTTTGGACTTCCACTTTTGCTTTTGCTTTTGTAATTTCTGAGACTTTGAACCCGCCAATAAACTCCATTGTCAATACCTTGTCTGAAGAATATTCACGATAGACATGAGGCACGTGAATGGTCATGTCCGCCTAGAAATTTGTCGCAAATCGCTCAATATGCGCCACCTCGATTCTGAAGTCCTGCTCTTTCCTGATTACACGTGCAAATTCGTCTACTATGCCCACGGGGTCCAAAATGCCCAGTTCCTCCTTGAAATGTTTCTCGATACGTGTAGCAAGATGAAGCATTATCTCCAAGTCTACCTCGATGATTCGGTCGATGCCAGGACGTTGAACCTTGATTGCCACTTCTTCTCCTCCAGGCAATACCGCTTTATGCACCTGTGCAATCGAGGCGGAGGCGACAGGAGAATCCGTGAAGTCCTTGAAAATACGGTCAACAGAACTGCCCAATTCATCTTCGATAATCCGTTTGGCATCTTCCGTAGAAGATGGCGGTACCCTATCTTGAAGCTTCTCCAGTTCGATGATAAGCTCCTGTGGCACCATATCAGGTCTGGTGCTCATAATTCTGGCCAAATTTAACAAAAGTGGGTCCAAGCTCCTCCAGCGCCATCCGCATTCGCCCTCAGTGCGAAACAGCGGCTATTTCTGCAGCAGTTTTACCTAATACGAAACTTTTGCCCTTACCGAAATCGAGATGTTTTTGTAAGTCACGCTTCGCTAATACCTCACCAAAACCATACTTCACTAATATTGCGATAACCTCGCGATAGCGGTTGATATGGCGGTACGTGCGGCTTATCACACCGATTTTACGAATCGGCATTTTCTCATTCTTTCTTCTTCTCTAAGACCTCTTTTACTGCTTCAAGAAAACCTTTTACGGCATCTCTCACTACTTCCACCGCTTTATCACCCGCTTCTTTCGCGGAGTCCAGAGCTGCTTCTGCGGCATGTTCCGCGAGGTCAGCAGCTTTGACACCCGCCTGCTTCGTACCATCGATTATGCCTTCGGCAGCCCCTTTGGTGACTTCAGCAGCCTCCACTTCCGTCTTCCGTGCACCCTCGATTGCGCCTTTCATCGCGCCTTTAGCCACGGATTCCACTTTCTCCCTCGTAACTTCGGCTCCCTCTAATGCCTTCTTAACAGCATCCCGGGCAATCTCAACTACCTTTTCTTTTATGTCTTCTCCCTTCTCAACCGCTTTCACCACGGCTTCTCTAACGGCTTTTGTTACCTCACTCTCTTTTTCTTCCATGTTTTTTACCCCCTTTTTATATAGGGAAGTAATAATAGAAATCTTTCTGAAAAATTTATAATGAAATAGAACGAAACTATGCAAGAGGATTTGAAAATGAGGATTACAGCGATTAAATCTAAAGGGAAGGGAAGATTTTTTGCTTTACCGGATTTTGGATGCTATTGTAGATAATTACATCGCAGTTATAGAAGATTTTGAGGATAAGATGGACGAAATAGATGAAGAGGTCCTCGAAAAACCCACTGGGCAAACCATAGAAAAGATTAGAATGCTTATACGGCAAATTAGACACATTCACAGAATCATCAGGGGGCAGCGGGATGTGGTGGATAAGTTGGAAAGAAGTGATACGCCGCTCATTAAACCCAAAACCCGAATCTACTTCCGGGATGTCTATGATCATACAATTTCTCTGTTGGATTCGATGGAGAATATACGGGAAAATGCAGAGGGGGCACTTGAGGTCCATCACTCATCCTTAGCTAATAAAATGAACGAAATAATGAAGGTGCTGACAATTATCGCAACGATATTTATACCTCTTACCTTCATTACGGGAATCTATGGCATGAATTTTCAGGGCGGTGGAACGGATAAACCCTTAAACATGCCCGAGCTCTATTCTCCCTATGGGTATCTCTCTATCATGGTTGTAATGGTGGCTATATCGATATGTATGCTGATATACTTCAACAGGAAAGGATGGTTGTGAATAGAAGAAAAGTGGAGAAAACTGAAAACACATATTTCTTCAGTATGATATATACTTAAGTTCATCCAACACCACTCTGCTGGAGTGCCAGATAAATGTTCCATAACCCTAGCGTAATGAATTGAACTGCTATTGCACCTAAGATAAGCCCCATCATCCTTGTGATTACCATGCTTCCGGTCACGCCGAGCACGCGATGAACTTGCTCAGACATTCTGAAGAGAATCCCGGTTATGAGGAAGGTAAGGATGATGGATATTAAGACGATTACCTTGAAAGGTATTGACTCTGCGGTTTTCATCAGGACTATTGCAGTCGCTATCGCACCAGGACCCGCCAGCATTGGGACCGCGAGTGGAAAAAAGGATATATCCTCTTTTTCGCCCGACTCTCTCACCTCTTCTGGCGTATGTTTCGCTCGTGGTTTTCGTCCCTGCATCATATCCAATGCAATCGTCAATATCAGTATTCCGCTAATAACACGCAGTGAATCGACCGTAATCTGAAAGAAAGAGAGGATGAAGTCACCAAATATTGCAAAGATTAAGAGAACGAGACTTCCAAATATCGCTGTCTTCTTTGCTATTCGCTTCTTTTCATCAAATCCTCTATCTTCGGTCAATGAGAGAAAGACCATAACATTCCCAATGGGATTAACGATGACGAAGAGGGCGGTGAAAGCCATCAGGAAGAATGTATATATGGTATACATAATGTTTTGTTATTGATTGAAAAGATAAAAGGATATAACTCCTTAAACTTGCAAATGAGATGTGTCTTTCAGGATAAAACCATACTTCACCAATATTGCGATAACCTCGCGATAGCGGTTGATATGGCGATACGTGCGGCTTATCACACCGATTTTACGAATCGGCATTTTCTCATTCTTTCTTCTTCTCTAAGACCTCTTTTACGGCTTCAAGAAAACCCTTTACGACATCTTTCACTACTTCCACCGCTTTATCACCCGCTTCTTTCGCGGAGTCAAGAGCTGCTTCTGCGGCATGTTCCGCGAGGTCAGCGGCTTTGACACCAGCCTGCTTCGTTCCCTCGATTATGCCCTCAGCAGCACCTTTAGTGACCTCAGCAGCCTCTACTTCCGTCTTCCGTGCGCCTTCAATTGCGCCTTTCATTGCATCCTTAGCCGCAGATTCTACTTTCTCCCTCATAACCTTCAGCTCCCTCTAAAGCCTTCTTAACGACGTCCCTGGTAATCTCAACTACCTTTTCTTTTATGTCTTCCCCTTTCTCAACCGCTTTCACCACCGCTTCTCTAACGGCTTTTGACACCTCACTCTCTTTTTCTTCCATGATTTTTACCCCTCTAATTTCATATTTATATAATTTATTTTCTATTTTATTGTATATTAAATATAGTATATATAATAATTATGATAGATTCAAAAACAAAATTAGGAGGGCGTGAAACCCACATGGACCATGCCGTCAGACGAGTGAAAGCGTTGATGATGGACTGGGGCTTTGCAGAAGGCTGCAGCTCTGTTTATGCCGTGCTCCTTACATCCCGAGAACCGCTGTCCGCGAAAGACATAGGTGAAAGAACCTGCTATGCTTACTCTTCTACCATAAACTATCTTAATACGCTCATACGGGTAGGTCTGGTGGAACGGGTCAGAAGCATCAAAAGGAACGTGTACATGGCGAATGTGAACTTCGTGGAACTGATAAAAGCGGAACGTGAGAAGGTTATGGCACATCTCAAGCAGCTTGATGA
>QEXZ01000102.1 GCA_003160755.1 Methanomicrobiales archaeon | reverse complement strand
CAAATGTCTTAAGAACCGAAAAGCTTATATACCCCTTAGTCTTAATGATAGATAACATGGTAGAAGACATTGGCCGTGTAATAGGAAAAGGGTTCGACACGTGGAAGGAGAATTTGAGTATTTGCCTCCCTTTTGTGTTTAGTTTGATACTAACATCCATAGTGGCAATTATAATCATAGGCGGTGCCATACTGGCGACGATTCCTTCGTTGGTACCACAGTTCACAAAACTCGATGAAATCGCTCCTGATGCTATTCCACAGCTTCTGCCTCAAATCCTTCAAAGTATGGGCATAATCATAATCGCCATTATCATCACTATAATTTTATGCATGTTGATAAATGCATTTTTCTGGGCTGGGGCTATCGGTATGGCTAAAGAGGCGACAGAAACCGGACGCACCAACTTCTCTCACATGATAGAATATGGAAAAAGGAAGTTCATAAGTCTGTTCTTCACTGACATTATTATTGGTTTGATATCTTTTGTTGGTATTATTTTCCTGGTCCCTAGCATTTTATATACTCTTCCAAAACTAATGGTACTTTCAGAGCTACCAGATGTGGAAGTGATTACGACATTTGCAGTATTGGGACTGGGCATTTTGGCTATGATAGTATATATCGCAATTATCAGCATAATATTTGCGCTTCCACGGTATGCCGTTGTTATAGACGATGTAGGTGCAATACGAGGTGTTAAAAAGGGATTTGAAATTTTTATGAGTAACAAAGTCGTTGTCTTCTTGCTATGGCTTATTGTTCTTGTAGTAGGTACAATCACTGCGTCTTTAGGCGCCATACCACATATCGGAGGGTTTATAAGCATTATACTATCTGTTATTGTTATTCAACCCTTAACCGTTATATGGTGGAGCAGATTGTATTTGAGCATGGTAGAACCTGCTGAGGATTTATAAATTTATTGGGGGTCAACTATTAGAATCATAAAAGTGGATATACTCTTGGAATTACGGTTATATTATATCCGCTTCCATCGCTAACTTAAGTAACAATGAACAAAAACAGGGTCTATTATTTGAAATCGCTTTGACGCTTCTCATCGCCATAGCAACTTCATCCATTTCTTCAGGAGATAGGAAAAATGTTAGAAGATAAGCCAGAAGATGCCAAGATTATAAAAGAAAGGTTCAATAAGATATCTAAAACTTTTGACGGCTACGAAAGAGCATTTGAGGGCAGACTGTATAGGGAGTTGGAGTGGGAAAGATTATTGAAAGCCCACCTCCCCGAAGATAAAGATGCAAGGATTTTAGATGCAGGTGGGGGGACAGGCAGGATGACTCTCTCTTTAGCGAGACTGGGATATCAGGTAACGCTGTGCGATCTATCACCGGGTATGCTGGCTGTAGCAAAGGAAAAATTGGAAAGAGAGGGACTTTTAAAAAGAGTAGAAATCAAAGAGGCAGAGATAGAATCTTTGCCATTTCTCAATGAGACTTTCGACTTCGTAATATGCCTCCACGGTGCTTTTAGGACCACGCAGGTAGCCAAAGAACTTACAAGGGTAATGAAAAGAGGGGGGAAGATTATCGTAAATGTACTCAGCAGGTACGGGGTTGCGGTGCGTGAACTCAATAAAAATCCTGAAGCAACACTCAAATTGCTTAAATCGGAATCAAATTATGCATGCGATTCCCATGGGGACTGGATGAGGATATTTAGCCCGGAGGAGCTTAAAGGATTGTTTGAGGAAAACGGCATAGTGGTTATGAAAATTTACGGCAGTTTTTATGAGTTACTTCCCTTAGAACTCTTAAAAAGGCAGGAGTGGAACGATAAATTATTGTCTCAAATTGTAGAGATATTGATGTGTTTGAGAGAGGAGCCCTCAGTTGTTGGAATGGCAGGAGAGTTGATCTTGGTGGGAAAGAAAAGATAGAAGGATGTAAGAAAAGATAGATACCACGTATTGAGAGTCTAAAGACATACGAAGGAAAATAAAAACCGTTGATTCGATTCTTTTCCAAATAATATAAGAGCGAAAAAAAAATCAGCTATTTTTAACCTCTATGTTGCTTTAACGCCTACACCTTCTCCCGTCTATACACCTTCACCAATGCATGGCTTTGTATTATTGTTCGCTATAATTGGTATATTGGCTGCAATGTGTTTTATTACGCGAAGGAGGTAAGATAACGTTGTGCGTGTTTGCGAAGTGCCGAAGGCATTTAGCGAAGCATCGGAAGCGCACTGTTAGCTGAAATGGACCATGAGAATATTTCAATCTTATCTTATTCCCCTCTAAATCGTGTAGCATATATTCTCCTGGGGAAGTCGCCTTGTGCATACTCGACGTTCCTTTCTCCTTTCACAAGAGCCTCATCCGCATACGCCTCTATCACTTCACCTACAAACAGGTTTTTATCTCCTGTTTCTATCTCTTGCCTAACTTTACATTCCATAAAAGCGACACACTCATCGATAATAGACGCTTTTACCTTGCGTGCTGGCTGTGGCGTTAATCCTGTTTCTTTGAATTTATCAACGTGATACCCTGAATGGAACCCACAATAATAAATCTGCAGTTTGAGCTCTTTGGGAGGCACATTTACAATAAACTCTTGAGTGTTTTCAATTAACGTACATGAATAAGCCCACCCTTTCCTTCTTCGCCTTCATCTCCTATCCTTTCCCCCCGCAAAGCAACGAGTTCTTTTCTTACAGCCCTTCTTCCCAATTCGAATGCTTTATTTATCGGCATAAAAACTTCCCTATCTTAGTGCAAAGCCGGCCACGCCGAATAACGTGCGGCATTCCATTCCGCTCCACCATTTGCTCCGCTTCCGCACCTCCGCAAAATCAATTGCAGCTTGCAGGATGCACTTGCAGAAAAAAAAAGCTGCATGGTGGGCTGCGAGGTGCTAAGTGGGGTTTGCATCTAAAAGTCTGCTAAAAGTTAGGGCTTAGGCACAAAGCCGGCCACGCCTTGCCTTGCGATGGTAGGCACCTCCGCAAAATCAATTGCACCTTCCACCCTGCAGAATGCACTTGCAGAAAAAGCTGCTAAAAAATTTGCATGGTGGGCTACGGGGTGGTATGCGGGGGTGGCACCTAAAGCCACATCCACGCCACCCTGCTTTGAAAAAACGAGGCATCCGTGTCTATTGACTCAGAAATGTAGGTCTGTCAATAACGTCCATATGAATACCCCTAATTATATCGTCACTTGCTGCTACCACTAACAGAGACTTCTTTTCTTCTTGAGGTAAATCTCTTGTTTGTTTTATAAGATATTTTTCAAGATCATCATATACGATTCCAAATATAGTTACTTTTGAATGAGGATTTCTTTGGAAATGATCCTTTATTTTTTCTTTTTTCCTGAAATAACATCTAAAGAATAAACGGGTATCTTGTTCAAAGCACATCAATTTTGCTCGGATGCAATTATCATTCAAAAACAGAAATTCATCTGTTTCGTAATAATAAAGCAAAGAAGCATCTTTAAAAACATGGCGTTTATCCCCATATCGATCATAAGTAGTACCCCAAGCATTTATCCCCTTGTCACAAGCAATACTTAAAATATCAAAATCTAATATTTCCTGATTTAAAATGCCGTTTACAACATCATTTAAAGAATTTTTCAAATTATTACTTTCTAAATATTCTTCAGCTGCTCTCATATTCCATAATTCTTCAGGAACTTCTTTTCTTCTTATTGAAGGATCTATAACGACAGGCCCGAGCTGAACTGACTTCACTGTTCTTGCGCTTCTTTCAGCTATTCTTTTAATTTTATCCCTTAGCCTCTCTCCTTCCCGTTCTTTCTCATCTATTAGATAACCAACAACTTTGAGATACTCCTCATCATAATAGAATATTCCCATATCCACACCTCTTATCTATTTTTACTTATTTTTAGCGTGATTGACATTTATTTTATATCCTTTACACAACGAAAACCAAGCCATTTTGCTCCGTTTGCTTCATCTGCAGGTGACCATCTTACTGTAGTACGAACAAATGCAGCGCTACTAATAAAACATCCTCCACGCATTACTCGATGTTCTAGTCCTTCTAGCCAAATTCCATCACACATCTCCCATACGTTGCCTGCCATATCATAGGCACCATAAGGACTCACTCCTTCGGGGTATTTATCAATATCTGTACAGCGATTACGTATGCCCAGAGAAAAGGGTGATGCACCCCAACTTTGATATGAATTACAATATTCTTTGTGAAACTCATTTCCCCAAGGCCACCACCTTTCGTCTGTTCCCCTTGCAGCTTTTTCCCATTCAGCTTCTTTTGGTAATCTTTTATCTGCCCATCTAGCATATTCCTTAGCATCATCCCAGCCAATTCCCACAACCGGATTATTAGGTCGAGTCCACATAGGATCGTCCCAAAATGCTGGTTTCCTATGGCCCGTCTCCTCTATAAATTTTCTATATTGCCTGTTTGTCACTGGGAATTTATCGATGTAATAACTTTTTACATGAACTTTTCTTTTAGGTAGTTCTGTTTTAAAGACGGGTTCTTCAGAGTGGTTATATTCAAAAATCTTTTTTAATGTCTCTTCATCTATTCCCATTATAAAGTCCCCTTCAGGCACTAAAACCATTTCTGCTCCATCAATTTTTGATTCTATTTCTTTTTCCACTACTCAACACCCCTTGATTTAGTCACTATACCCAGTAATTAAGTACGAAGCCTGCCTGAAATTACTATGTATAAAGGGATATAAAAGCTTTTCGGGTATTTTTCCACTCGAAAGTCTGCTAAAAGTTAGGGCTCAGGTGCAAAGCCGGCCACGCCGAAGAACATGCGGCATTCCGCTCCACGCCTCCAACTCCGCTCCGCTTCCGCACCACCGCAAAATCAATTGCAGCTTGCAACTTGCAGAAAAAGCTGCATGGTGGGCTGCGATGTGCTAAGCGGGGTTGGCACTTAAAAGTCTGCTAAAAGTTAGAGTCAGGTGCAAATTCGGCGATACCGAAGAACGTGCGGCATTCCGCTCCGCCATTTGCTCCACGCCTCCAACTCCGCTTCCGCAGCGCCGCAAAATCAATTGCACCTTGCAGAATGCAGTTGCAGAAAAAGCTGCGTGGTGGGCTGCGAGGTGCTATGCTGGGTTGGTGCCTAAAATCAGTTTGTGATTTTGTTACCCCGGGGTAATTCTTTTTTCATTTGTTACCCCAGGGTAATTCTTTTTTCGTTTGTTACCTCAGGGTAATTCTTTTTTCGTTTGTTACCTCAGGGTAATTCTTTTTTCATTTGTTACCTTAGTCAGGCTTGCACCTTTATTCCTGCTTGCATTTTTATTCCAAACACTCATCGCCAGATGCATCTGCAACGCCCCCATCCATGCAACGCAAGCCAGCAAAGCCTGCCACGCCTTGCGAGGATAGGCAGCCTCCGCAAAATCATTTGCACCTTGCAGAATGCACTCGCCGAAAAATCCGCTGAAAAATTGCGTGGTGGGCTGCGATGTGCTACGCGGGGTACGCTACGCATTCCAACTCCGCTGCTTCGCTATCGCACCGCCACTCCGCAAAAAAAAACAACTGTAAAGAAATCATATCAAGAAACCCCTTTTAAAAAGTGGTTTCTGATAGACTTCCGCAAATTATTTAGGATTAGGATTGGGTGTGTTGAAAAATGTGTGAAGTATGTAAAAAAATCCGTACTCTACAAATGCCTTAAGAACCGAAAAGCTTATATGTATATAACAAATAAAAGAATGGAGGAAGAAAAATGATTGCCCTTCTGTTTTTTATTGGTGCATTTCTCTCAGTATTAGGTGCACTTTACGCCGTTATTCAAAAAACTTTTAAAAAATCGTTGGTTGGTGTTTTTATAAGCCAAATTAGCTTGTCAATCATTGGCATCAGCATTAGAACTCAGTCAGGAATGACGGGAGCGCTTTTTAATGTTATAATTCTCATTGTTGCAATGGGTATATTTGCAATTAGTGGTTTTGCATTAAAGAGTTCAATTGGAATTGTAAGATT
>QEXZ01000101.1:3813-6023 GCA_003160755.1 Methanomicrobiales archaeon | reverse complement strand
TTCTTTGGCGTTGGAAACGTCACGGAGCTGATGGATGCGGATTCGGTAGGCGTGAACGCAACCTTAGCGGGGATAGCGTCTGAATTAAGTGCGGACATTCTTTTTACGCCTGAATACAGTGATAAAGCGAGGGGGAGCATAAGGGAGTTGAGGATAGCATCAGAGATGATGGCACTCGCAAAAGCACGTAAAAGCAGTCCTAAGGACCTTGGGCTCACGCTATTAATATTGAAAGAGAAGCGAAGAAAACCCGTCCTCCAACTTCAAAATAGAGATAAGGGTATGGATAAAGATACAGATTCGGATTCAAAACTTGTGGTTGCAAAGGAGGATACGAAGTGGAAACTTGACCCAAAAGGATGCTTTAGAATCGGTATTTGTGAAGTTGAAGCGGATGATGAAGGAGATAGCGATAGAGATAGCGATAGAAAAATATATGCGGAACATTTGCCTACCGGGAAGCGAATAGTAGGGGAAACGGCAAAGGAGGTAATGGATACGATCTTACGATTGGATATGGTTTCGATGCTTGAGCATGCATCGTATTTGAGTATCGAATTGACAAATGCCGAGCTCGCACTGCGATTGAATCGAGGTTATGAACAGGACGAGGAACTGTTTTAGATACTCGGCGATCTCCGCGGTGATAAATAACCATATCTATACTACATTTTTAGATAGTGCCGACCTCAGGCATGTAAAACGGTTATTGTTACCTGTTTGAGTTATAACTGTTACCAAAAATTTGGAAATAGAAACATATATATACGTCTAACCCGCTATCTGGTGTTGCAAACCTCTTCGACCCAAATAAAAACTTTTAAACGAAAAGAAAGAAGAAATAAGGATATACCCATTAAGGGAGCAAAAAAGATGAATAATAGAAGAATGCAGAAATGGATAGCTATAATCGCGGCGCTAACAATCGTTTTAACAGCTACAACCACTTTCTCCTCTTTACAAATACCGGTAAGAGCAGAAACACAGGGGCTCACAATAACCGACGACTTCGGAAGGGATGTAACCATCGAGGATGTCCCGGCAAGAATTATCTCCTTATCGCCTACCAATACGGAAATACTGTTCGCTATTGGTGCTGGCGATAGAGTTGTTGGCGTGACCGAATACTGTAATTATCCCGAAGAAGCGAAAGAGAGGCCCGTGATTGGCGGTGTTTCTACGGTGAGCGTAGAGAAAGTGGTAGCCTTGGAGCCTGACCTTGTTCTCGGCGATGAGTTGAACGGGAAAGAAACTTTTGGAAGGTTAGAAGAGTTGAACATAACGGCTGTAGGCACAAATCCCGTGAACATCAGTGAAATATTGGACGACATAATGCTGGTGGGAAGAATAACGGGAGAAGAGACGAATGCCACTGCTTTAGTCGCAACTATGACTCAAAGGATAGAAGAGATTAAAAATAAAACGCAGACTGTAAAAGGACCAACAGTTGCTCATGTTACCTGGCACGACCCTATCTGGGTTGCAGGCAGTGGCACTGTGCAAAACGAGTTGATAGAGATAGCAGGAGGAGAGAATGCCTTTCCTGACATTAAAGATTGGGGTACGGTAAGTCTGGAGAAGTTCATAGACCGGAATCCAGATGTGATAATTGTTTCTGTTGGGCATGGAGTAGCAGGAACGGGGCCTTATGAATATATAATAAGTGAGGAAAGGCTAAAAGTGGTGGATGCAGTCAAAAATGACATGGTTTACAGCATAGATGCGGATGTTATCTCCAGGGCAGGTCCGAGGATAGTGAACGCCACGGAAACTGTTTATGGGTACCTATGTGAAATACCTATACCCACTGCAACGCCAGAGTCATCAGGATTTAAAGCGGTGTTAGCGGTTGTTGGATTGCTTGCGGTAATGTATCTTTTGAGAAGAAACGGTTTAAAAAAGAATTGAATATTCATAGATAAATGAGATACGGGAAACACTAAGGAAGGCGAAAGTTATTGAAATTCTACCAGAAGAAAAAGAGGGGCAAGAAAATAAATTGTTGACACAGATTAACGCTTGTGGGCTCTGCCCACATCCCGCAAGCCCTGAAAGGGCTTAATTAACACAGACAAAACAAACTGCAAAGTGCAAAATTTGTGTAATCTGTGGTTAAAATCAACAATGTCAAACTTAACTTAACTAAGTCCGCGTAAATCCGTGTCTTAAATAGAAGGACGTTATACACTACATACAACAAGAACAATGAT
>QEXZ01000101.1:0-3713 GCA_003160755.1 Methanomicrobiales archaeon | reverse complement strand
TGCAAAATTTGTGTAATCTGTGGTTAAAATCAACAATGTCAAACTTAACTTAACTAAGTCCGCGTAAATCCGTGTCTTAAATAGAAGGACGTTATACACTACATACAACAAGAACAATGATGGTAAAACCAAAAACCGCATATTTCGATAAGTTTATCCACTGGAAAATGGTAATGATTTACTTAGTTGCGATTTTATGCGTGAGCATCATGCTGACAACGGCAATCGGCCCTGTTTACGTGCCGCCGATGGAAATTGTCGCTTTGTTGGGAAGCAAACTTCATCTCTGCGAGACTGCTTCTATTCCGCATAAGTATGAAGTAATAATTTTCCAGATAAGACTGCCGCGGATATTTCTCGGATTATTGGTCGGTCTCGCACTGGCAACCGCAGGGACAACGCTGCAGGGACTATTTAAAAACCCGATGGCAGACCCGTACATAATAGGAATAGCATCAGGAGCCGCGGTTGGCGCTGCACTCTCGATAACTGTACTCCCGCATTTCTTCTCGATTTACACCACTCCGTTCATGGCTTTCCTGGGCGCCGTGTTCGCCACTTTTTTGGTTTATACCATTGCGCAAACAGGAGGGCGAATAGCCGTAGATACGTTATTACTCACAGGAATAGCGGTATCGTTATTCCTAAGCGCTGTTTTATCTTTTATGATGTATCGAGTTAGTCATGACTTAGCAGGTATTTTTTTCTGGTTGATGGGTGGATTCTGGCTCGCCAGTTGGGCACAGGTAAAAATAGCAATTTTGCCGGTATTTGCTTGTTTCTTTCTGATTTATATGTTTGCAAAGGACCTGAATGCAATGCTGCTCGGCGAAGAATCAGCACAGACACTGGGTATAAATGTGGAGGCGGCGAAGAAAATCCTGCTGATTCTTTCGGCGTTCATCACCGCTGCTGCGGTATCCTTTGTGGGAACAATTGGATTCGTTGGCTTGATAATCCCTCACATCACGAGAATCCTCGTTGGACCTGACCATCGGATTCTGTTTCCTGCTTCCGCATTGGTAGGCGGGATTTTTCTGGTGTGGACAGATGCGTTGGCACGAGTATTAGGCGAAATGCCCGTAGGGATAATCACTGCATTCTTCGGCGCTCCTTTCTTTATTTATCTACTTAAGAAAAGAAAAGGTGGCTATTATTAGTGTAGTAATAGTCTCAAAATAAACGGCAAAATGTCCTTAGAGATAAAAGATGTGGATGCGCATTACGGGAGCACGAAAATACTGGATAGCATTGATTTTAGTGCATCTCACGGCGAACTCATGGGTATCATCGGTCCGAACGGTTCGGGAAAGACGACTTTGCTAAGGACAATCAGTCGCATCCTGAAACCCAAAGTAGGAACAATATTATTAGAGGGCAGGGACGTGCAGGGAATGAAAGACAAGGAATTTTCAAGGAATTTCGCCGCTGTGCCACAGGACACAACAATAAATTTTGACTTTTCTGCCCTTGATATCGTGCTTATAGGCAGGAATCCACATCTTGGACGGTTAGAGCTGGAGACGGAGAAAGACATAGAAATAGCGAGGAGAAGTATGGAACTTACCAACTGCTGGGGGCTCGCGGAAAGACATATTACCGAGTTGAGCGGTGGTGAGCGACAGCTTGTTATAATAGCAAGAGCACTTACGCAGGAGCCCAAGGTATTGCTTTTAGATGAGCCTACTTCTCACCTCGACATCAAGTATCAAATAGAAATAATGGAACTTCTAAAACGATTGACCACAGAGGAAAAGCTGATTGTTATTGCCGTTATCCATGACCTGAATTTAGCTGCTCGATATTGCGACCGTTTAGTACTGTTGCATGAAGGAAAAATTATCACGTTGGGCACACAAACGCAGGTACTAACGGCTGAAAACATTAAAAATACCTTTGGTGCTGCCGTTATTGTTAAAAAGCACGTATTAACTAACCAGTGCTATGTATCCCCTTCCTCTGTGCCGTCTCCGTTAAAGCATCAAGCTAAAAACGAAGTAATACATCTCATCTGCGGTGGTGGTGAAGGCGCTTCGCTAATGCACGTGCTCGCTGCGAATGGCTACACCGTGACTGCGGGTGTGATTAACCTGCTGGACACCGACTACGAAGTTGCTAAGCTCTTGAACATCCCTGTAGTAACAGAAGCTCCTTTTTCTCCGATAACACAAGAAGCTTTTCAAGCACACTTAGCGTTGGTTAATAAAGCAAATGTTGTTGTGTTATGCAACATCCCTTTTGGTGCAGGCAATTTAAAGAATCTTGAAGCGGCTGAGGTGGCATTGAAAAGAAAGAAAGCGTTGGTAGTGTTTGATACCACAAACATCGAGAAGAGGGATTTTACAAATGGCGAAGCAGCTAAACGATTCATCGCATTGAAAACCAAGGGTGCATTGACGGTTAAGAATGAAGAGGAAGTGCTTAAAGCTATCAAATAACATGCTTTCACTTCACCACAACTTCCATCGCATTATGCATATCTACCATTTCAAAACCCTTGATTAGCCCATCCAAAGAGATGCGATGCGTGATCAAATACTTTACATTTAGCCTTCCTGTGGATAACATCCTCACCGCTTCTCTATTTTGCTTGGATGTGCAACCATAAGCACCGAATATTTGAATCTCTTTATAATGTATCTGGTTGTGGTCGAGGGAGACATTTTCATGTCCATAAGGCAGACCGGAGAAAAATACGATTCTTCCTCGTTTATTGAGCATTTTAATGCCTTGAGCAGGAACTTCCGGAGCAGAACAGGCGGGAATAACCACATCCACCCCGTTACTATTTGTTTCCTCTCGCAGTGCTTCCACAGGGTCAGAGCCAATATCACATGAATCTATAATAACATCTGCTAAGTGATTCTTTTCAGCAAATTCGATTCGTTGTGGCGAATTTTCAATAACGACTATTTTTGATGCTCCAAAGAGCCGAGCAAGCTGCGCACATAAATGTCCCATTGGACCAGCACCAAAAATTGCCACTACGTCACCAAGTTCTACATGGCAAAATTCCAGCGCATTGATGCAACAGGCGGTAGGTTCCACGAGAGATGCTTCTTCAAAGGATAAAGACGGCGGTATCTTATTCACGCATCCATTTTGAACGCCATTTGCGGGAACGAGCATATATTCAGCGAATCCTCCATTACAATGAAAGCCTATTATTTCCATAGCGTCGCACATATTGGGAACACCACGTATGCAGAAAGGGCAACTTCCACAGGGAAGCCCAGGGGCTACTTGCACTCGGTCATCCACTTTGAATTTGTCCTCAACTCCTTTTCCAACTTCAACTATTGTCCCTGCAACTTCATGCCCGAGTACACGTGGCAGATTGAGGTCACGATGTCCAGCATGGAACATCTTTACGTCTGTTTTGCAAATTGCGCATGATTCTACTTTTATCAATATATCGGCGTGGTTACACGAAGGAATATCTATATTCTCTATCTTTAAATCCTCCTTTCCTCTCAGAACTGCTGCTTTCATTTCAATTTGCATCCATTTCCCATAACAGGCATTCAATTTTGTTCTCACCTTGTTCCGCGTCAGAATTTTGCTCTCTCACCCATTCTCTTAATTTAGCGATTGCTTCACCAGATTCGAGTGTCTTTCTTGCTATTTCCACTCCCTCACTGAGGTCTCGGGCTTTGCCCATCAAATATAAAATAGGAGCAGCATTGAGACACACGATATCGGCTTTTGGACCC
>QEXZ01000100.1 GCA_003160755.1 Methanomicrobiales archaeon | reverse complement strand
ATTCAAAAGGGAGTGTGGCATCGCTTTTGACGGCATTAAGCGTGATGCGCAAGCTGAATTTGGCGAGCAAATATAATCTCCGCATTGCGTTAACCACGGATGAAGAGATAGGACCCTATTCGGGTTTGTGCTTCTTTGCAGATGCGGGTCTCCTTCAGGGCGATTATTTACTCTGTATGGACGGCGATAACGAGGGTGTCTGTGTAGCGACGAACGGAGTGCTGAACTGGGAAATGAAGGTGTATGGAAAATCATGCCATAGCTCTGTCCCTTTCCTGGGTGTGAATGCGATAGAGCAGGCAATGCTGGTAATAGAAGAGTTGGATGCGTTGAAAAGGAAAGTGGGGAATCGGCAATCGAAAGCACCTTGCAGCTCTTACATGACTGAAACGACAGGGCAGAAACACATAACGTCTATTTTCAACGTTACGATGATAAACGGTGGCGTAAAGGAGAACGTTATACCGCCAAGTTGCACCTTGCGTGGCGACCGAAGATATATTCCGGAAGAAGCGGTTGAAGAAGTGATAAAGGAGTTCGAGGATTTTTTGCAACAAGTAAAGACAAAACATGGGATAAATTTAGAGCTGATTTGTAAACCGGGCTACCCGCCTATGTTTACTGAGTCGGGCAGCGAATGGGTAAGAAGGGTGAAAGACGCGGCTTCTGACGTTTTTGGTCATAAGGACATAACGGGTGTGCAGGGCGGTTTGGACGTTGCTTATGCGGTTCTGCAAACGAAACAGCCGGTTTGTGCTTTTGGTGTTGGCAACTGGATAGAGAGCAATGCGCATGGTGCGGATGAGAACGTCAGGATACAGGATTTGAAGGATTATGTGCGGTTTTTGGTGAGGTTGCTGTGTTAGGGGAGCATCAAGAATTCTGTAATTGATTTTATTCTGTCCAAAGACAAGATGCACACCGTTCATGATTTTTCATTCCCGGAGATACCCGAAAATATCTTTAATCTTCATCTTCTTCCCATACATTAAGATTCCGGTTCTGAATATTTTCGCGGAAAGCTTGATCATTATGAGAACGGAAATCACAAGTATTGAGAGGCTCACCACGAGCTCGTAAATCGGAACCTCAACCAGTGCAATTCGCATCAATGTTGTTACAGAAGTGGTGTAGGGCACGTACGTCAGAACCTTTGCGATGACCGAATTTGGTGCCTTAACGATGATGGAGAGCAGTAGCATCGGCAAGATACCCAACATCGTAAATATCCCCGCACCCTGTTGTGCGTCTCTTACAGTGCTTGCAGTCGCCGCAACGCAAGCCATTGAGCCGGCGAACAAGAGATAGCCCAGAATAAAATAGACAATTGCAAGAATCAAAATCCACGAGATTTGAATTCCTTGAAATAACGAGGCGAACGGTGTTAAAAAGAGTATTAATCCTCCTGAACAAATCCAAACTAAAACTTGCAGGAGTCCCGCAGAGCCAAACCCTAAAATTTTACCGCTGAGCAGTTCGTTTGCAGACATAGAGGAGAGCAAAAGCTCCACGGTCTTATTTTCCTTTTCTGCCACGATTCCCTGCATCAAATACCCGGAAGAAGACATTATAGCGAACACCAGGACAAATGCGATTACGTAAGGTATGAGAAATCCAACGCCACTCTTTTCTTCAACCTCGCCCTTTTCATTCAGCGTAATGACCTCTTCATTTGCGGGCTCTTTAATTCGTTCTTTCAAGGTTTCGTCTAAGTCCGACTCCCGGAGAAGATTGTCCATCAAAAATGCCTCTATCGAACTGGTTGGACGAGAACTGAAGAATCCTCCCTTTAAATACACAGAAATTTTCCCGGTTTCAAGATAATTCGCTGGAAGAACGAAAAAGGAGTTTATCTCGTTCTCCAACAGAGCTTTCTTCGCATTCCCGACGTCTCCAAATTTGATAAAATTATCGCTCGTTTGTAGCGTTCCCGTCTCATCCACGAACCCGATATTTTGCGGTGTTTCTGTTTCAGAAATCGTTTGCGGAATGAATCCCATCGCAAACACCATCAATAGAAGGATTAATAACGGCAAGATCATGCTGAAAATAAAACCTTTTGTCTTTACCGTTGCCAGGAACTCATGTTTCGCAACGATGAACGTTTTACGCATTTTCTACCACCTCGATAAATATCTCATTCAAAGAAGGTGCCTTCATCTCAAATCTTCTGACCCCTACAATCTCGATTAACCTTTTAAGAACCTCCTGCTGGTTTGTATCCTCTTCCAAACTCAATTCTGCATATTTTCCGTAATCGTCTATCTTTTTTACTCCTTCAACACGCCTCAGGTCTCCTTCGTATTCCACAACTAAGGATTCTTTGTAATGACTTTTTATTTCATCGAGCGACCCGTAAAGAACTCTTTTACCCCGATTAATCATCAGAATTCGGTCGCACGTTCTCTCAACTTGATCCATCTGATGCGTACTCAAGATTATCGTCTTTCCCTCACGCTTCAAATCAAGCAGAATGTCTTTCGCCAGCTTTGTATTTATGGGGTCGAGCCCGGAAAAAGGTTCATCTAAAATTAAGAGTTCCGGGTTGTGAATGAACGCAGCAACGAGTTGAATTTTTTGTTGCATCCCTTTGCTCAATCCCTCTATCTTCTTCTTTTTATAATCGCGGAGACCGACTTTATCGAGCCAAAAATCTATCTTATCCTCGGATTTTTTTACGTTTTTAAGTTCCGCAAAATACCTCAAACATTCGAGAACCGTTATTTTTTGGTATAATCCTCTCTCTTCGGGAAGATAACCGATTCTCTCTTTGAGACTCTCATCAAATTCTTCGCCGAATATCTTTATCTCTCCGTGGTCCGCTCTTATGATGTCGAGAATTATCCTGATCATCGTTGTCTTTCCCGCACCGTTCGGTCCGAGCAATCCAAAAATCTCCCCCTTTTCTAAGTCAAAACTGAGGTCGTTGAGAACGATTTTTGCATCGAAGCTTTTCGTCAGATTCTTCACGTCCAAAATTTTTTCTTTCGTTCCCATTATACAGAATTATAACGTCATGTAAATATAGTTAGTTGTGATACAATGAAATTCCTCATAATGGGTGCAGGAGCATTAGGAACTGCATTTGGCGGTATGTTAGCCGATGCTGGGCATGACGTTACACTCATCGGCAGAGAAAAGCACATGAAACCCATAAGAGAACACGGGCTCAGAATATCGGGAATCTGGGGCTCGCACGTAATAAAAAATATGGTGGCAACGTCAGAACTAAACGCAAATTGTGAACCCGACACTGACGTGGTCCTGTTAACCACAAAATCGTTTGATACAGAAAATACAATGCAAGAATTACAACCACTTATCGCTGATAATTCCGTAGTTATTAGCTTGCAGAACGGCATCGGGAACGAGGAAATCATAGCACGGTACGTTGGGAAAGAACGCACAATGGGTGGGACGGTCATAACGGGATTTGAGATGCCAAAACCTGGAGAAGTAGAAGTAACCGTTTCTGCGGATACGACAAAAATCGGCGAACTCAACAACAAAATCACTCCGAGGTCAAGAAAAATCGTTGCGATATTCAACGATGCGGGAATGCCTTCAGATGCCGTGGATAATATCCAGATGCATATTTGGGCTAAAGCATTGTACAGCGCAGCGTTGAATCCCCTGAGTGCGATTTTCCGGGTTGAGTACGGCAAACTCACGGACCCTCATTCTTTTGCGGTTATCGAAGATTTAATTCACGAAGCTTTTGAAGTCGCGAAGGCGGAGGGAGTCGAACTGTTCTGGAATAGTGCGGAAGAGTACCTGGATTATCTACGGCGTGAACAGATACCTCCGACCGAGAAGCATCACTCTTCAATGCTTAATGACATAAAAAGAGGTAAAAAGACCGAAATAGATTTCTTAAACGGTGTTTTTGTAGCGTTGGGTAAAAAACATAACATCCCTACGCCGGTAAACGAGACCATCGTCAGGGAGATAAAGTTTCTGGAGTCACCAAAAAACCACAAGATTTCACAAGAAACCTTTTCTTATGTGGGGTTCCACCCCACCACCCCGCAAGCCCTGTAAGGGCTTATAGAAAAGCTTTACCAAAAGAACTTATTTGTTTTTCTTTTAGCACAGGTTTTCTGCGAAGCGAATTTTCCGTAAAGGCTTTTGCTTGCAAAAGGGTTTTTTGTAAAAAAGAAAAAGTGTTGTGTAATCGGTGGTTATAAAACGAACTAAACACTTACCAGCTTTTATCTTCTCCAATCTTCCTTTCCAACTCACCCAATAATCTTTTAATCTCATCTATTATCTCTTCCACCGTGATTTCCTCTCCCCCTTCCTTTCTTCTTTCGGCTTCTTCCTCAACGTATTTCCCCGCTATAAACTCTACAATCGCTTTATCTGTATGCAATTCTGTCACATCCGATGTTTCAGATTCAACAAAAGTCGTATAAGCGATACCAGAACCATCATTTGGAATTACTCTCACTTCCCAATACAGTTTCCCATTTGATACCACTGGAATGGGTTCAACCGGAATCATCCTATTCCAATCTACGATCGGATTTGCCTTTCTCACATAATCGCATGCTTTAACAGGTCCTATCAATGCTTCGGCTTTTGGTTGCTCGTTAAAGCTGATTTCTCCTGTCCTTGCATCTATCAAGAAGATTTTATAGATTCCATGTGCCGCACCATAAGGTTCACAAGCAATGAACCATTTCATCCCAGACCCATTGGCTTCTTTTGTAGCCACCAAAAAAGGCTGTTCGTTTTGTTGTCCCGGTACTTCCGCTATCTCTAACTGCTCATGATGATAGAATAATTTGTTAACGATTCCATGAACGTATCTAAAGCTATTGATATAATATCTGGTCAGGCGCTCAGGATATAACTTCTGTTCCTTCAGAACTGGATGTTCCAAAACATCCTCCGGAGTTAAAAACTCGATTTCACCTTCTGAATTAATCAAGGCAGTTCCTGCCCACCTTGGTACTGTATATAGCGTGGGAAATCTCCAGTGATACTCGTAAGAAACAATTGGCACTGCTATATGTAACTCCCCGTTCACCGGGACAAAATACGGGTCTTCATAATCTACCCAATATCTTTCTTTGTATAGTTTCCATTTATACCAGTCTCTAACACCCATTCCAGGCCCTATCTCCATATCCTTTTCGACAATATGTGTGCTCTTGCGTGATGTGTTCATATCCACATACGCCGCTCCTTTGTCCTTAAGCACGAAGAAATTTATCGAGCCATCAGGAATGAGCGGAAAGACCCAACAAGGCTTTTTAGCCACAAATGCGATGTCTGCCGTTCCAAGCTTGAACCTGGGATATTGTAGTGCATCACGTGCATATCTCTCAGCCACGAATTGGGGCATGATCCTGACCACTGAAGGGTCCATGTCTGGCAGTTCTGTTATCTCTTTTGCGTCTAAATGCTGCGCTAAATAACATTGAGGGTACATCGCTTGAAAGGGACCCAATATCGCCCAGCCAATGATTAGTATTGTAATGATAGCAGGGGCAACAACCGCCATTTCTGAGTCTTTGGTATAGGTAGTTGAGCTCTTTTTCTTGCTCTTACTGTAACTGTAAAAGGTGTAAATAACATAGATTATTCCAATTAGAAGTAAAGGCACCCAAAAGGCGGGATTCCTATATGTAAACATGAAGAACCAATGCCACAACGGTCTGCTAATCCAAATTAAGCACGCAAGAAAGATGAAGCCTAAAACAATTACTAATCCTTTCTTTGTCTTATTCTCCCTGAATTTATTATTGTCCTCTTTTGTTGCTCGCATACTTAAATATTGGCAAAAGGCTATTTAAATATATCGGCTGTGTCTCCATAATATAGGCAAAGAGAAGATGGAAAGAAAGGGAAAGACAAAATATGTCTATATCGAGCATCCCTCGGACGTGGGATTCGAAGCGTATGGCGATACGCTGGAGGAACTATTTGCTAATGCCGCTATCGCAACTTACAGCTTCATGACAGATGTAGACGAGATAGAAGAAGAGGAAGAGTGGGAGCGAGAAATAGAGATAAAATCTGAAGACCTCTACAGCTTGATGTTTGATTGGCTGGACGAAATGATTTTTATGTTCGAAGCCGAATCGCTGGT
>QEXZ01000010.1:2714-24061 GCA_003160755.1 Methanomicrobiales archaeon | reverse complement strand
TCTGTCAGACTCGGAGATAGACTATTGGAAAAGGAAGAAATAGTAAAAATAGTCTCAGAAGCAAGTTTGATTATTATCCTCTGGCTTCTGTTCTTGTTTGCAGGGATATGTGTGTTATCCTCCGTGGTAGGTCCACAATTTCAGTTGGGGGATGTCATGTTTGAGGTCGCTTCTGCACAGGGGAATGTGGGATTATCTACCGGGATAACAAATGCGGGGCTGTCATGCATTGGGAAAGTAATGCTGATATTAAACATGTGGATAGGACGCTTGGAGATAATCCCGGTTTTGATGCTTTTTCGGGTTCTTGTTAAAGGATTTGAGCCGATTTAACAATCAACCCATATATTTTCTTTTAGAAAAAGAAAAGCGTTGACGGAAAAGAAAGAAAATAACTTTACCCACCCACGAACTTCGCCCGTTCTGACAACTTATAAGAGAGAGCCAATTCGCGGAATGGTTTACTCTTTATAACTTGTTCAATCCTGTTTTTCAACGCGTAAACATCCATTTCCTCTGGCTTTTGCTTCCCTCTGCTTATCAATTCTTCTCGTATCGTAACACTCAACGTGTTCTTCTCCACTTCCTTATCACCCACCACGGCAACGTAAGGAATCCATTCGCGACCCGCATCCCGTATCTTTTTCGACACCGTCTCCTCACGGTCGTCAACATCCGTCCTTATCCCGTTCAGCACCGGTAGAATCTCCTCGATGTATTCCAAATGCCGTTCCGCTACGGGGATTATTCTCAACTGCGTAGGAGAGAGCCACAGAGGGAGCATCGGCGGAACTCCTCGTTCCTTTTCTAAATATGCATGCTCCAATAACGCATACATACATCGTTCTATCGCCCCGCTTGGCGAGCAGTGAAGAATAATAGGGCTTTTCTCCTCTCCGTTCGCATCCACGTATTTTATGCCATATCGTTCCGCATTCTCCACGTCTATCTGCACGGTGGACAGAGCTGATGCTTTTCCCAACGCATCCACGAAATTAAACTCAAATTTAAGCACGAAATAGAAAAACCGCTGGTCCCAGCGCTCTATCAGCACGGGTTTACCTGCTATTCTTACCAGTTCCTCTATAAACTCCTTGTTTGCTGTGTCGTCATAGAATTCCCGTGTGAATCGTATCGCAACTTCGTAGTCCCGCGTGGAAAACCCTATACCATCTAAAACCTGAATACACAGCTCATACTGCTTCTTGAACTCCTCCAATGCTTCCCCCATATCCTTGCAGAGCGTATGCATGTCGGGCATCGTGAACTTTCTTAATCGGCGAAGCCCCACGAGTTCACCGCGCTTTTCGCGTCTGAAAGACGAAGCGAGCTCGAAAATCTTCAAGGGTAAGTTTTTATATGATATGCTCATGTCCTTACTCATAAGGAACTGTCCGAAGCACGCAGAAAACCGTAAGAACAAATCGGGTTTGCCTCTCTTACCTGCCATTGAATACTGTCTTGCCGGAAACCGCTCGAGGTAATCTTTCAGCGATGGGTGCTCCGTACTATACATTATGGGCGTTTCTACTTCTACGGCACCGTATTCAGCCACTGAATTCCTTACGTGGTTCTCCAATAGACTTTTTATCAGCTTACCTTTGGGATAGAACCTCAAATTCCCGGGGTCTGAAGAGGGCTCGTAATCCGCTATTTCTAACCGTTTCATAAGCTCCACATGCGGCGGTACCCGGTCCACTGCTCTTCTTTTCTCGCTCTCATACAGGAAGAACTTCTGCAAATTCGCTCTTTCTTCAACACCAGACTCAAACTCAAAATCCTCCGCCTTTATCAGATTCCCTCCCGTTCCGTCGTCCATAAAAAAGAACTGAGATTCTGCCTTCTCCTCTGCTTCTAACGCTTTTGATAGCTTTTCTGCTGCCTCTGACTCCGCTTCTGCACCCGCACCACCACCAACTCTGCCTTCATGAACCTCTATTTTCCGCGATAGCTCGGATAACGGATGCCCCTTGCACCGTAGTGTAAACGATTTATACCAACCAAAAGGCGCCCTCTTCACGTCCACACCACTAGAGAGCAAATCTCGCTCCATCGCCTTCAATATCTCCATGCTCATTTCAGGCGAAGCCAGTTCAGAGCTTAAATGCGCATACGGATACAAAACAATTCTTTCTGCACCGACCTTATTGAACACCGAAATGGTTTCTTCCAATGCCTTCTCTACCGCATATCGTGCATTTATCTCGTCTTCTCGTTCTACGGCAACGAAAACGACTAACACCTCCTCTATCCGCTCACGCTTCTTCGGTTCGTCAATCGGCTCAGCAACTCGCGTCTTCTCCTTCGCTTCGTATTCCATATAATCCGAATGTATGAACAGCAGCTGCAATTTCCTCTTCTCCTCTTAAACGATTTTAAATGTAATTACTTTGTATTTTCATATATTAATTAAAGATTGCCATACTGATGGAAAAATGCATGATATGTGGAAATCGAAAAGCATCAGAGTCGTTGCGAGTTTGTGTTGATTGCATACGTAGTGGCAGAGAAAATGCGAGCTTTTATGCAAAAGAGGCACATAAGCGGATAAGAGCTGAATACTGTCTTCCAGCAGAACCGCCGAAGAGCAAAGGAGGGATAAGTTGTAACCTCTGCTCGAATGAGTGCGTGATGAAAGAAGGCGAAAGAAGCTATTGTGGGCTGAAAGAGAATGTAAAAGGAAAATTGAGGTCTTTAGCGCCACATGACCATGCATTAATGCATGCATATATTGACCCACTGCCGACCAACTGTTGCGCCGCCTGGTTCTGCCCAGGCTCTTCACAGTTCGGAAAAGTGAACATCGCAGTGTTCTTCTATAGTTGCAATTTCGATTGCATCTTCTGCCAGAATGCATCGCATAAGGATTTAGGAATTGCTGAGGCGGTAAGCGTAAAAGATTTTGTTTCTCAGGTGTTGCGGAAGGAGAATGCATATTGCGTGTGCTTCTTTGGTGGAAGCCCTGAGCCACAACTTCCTTTTGCAATACGTGCTTCAGAGCTGATTTTAGAGGATAAAAAGGTAAAGATATGCTGGGAATGGAATGGCTGCGGCAACAGGAATTTGGTGAAGCACGCAGCAGAGATTTCATTTAGAAGCGGTGGAATTGTAAAATTCGACCTCAAAGCCTTTGATTCCAACTTAAGTACTGCGCTTAGCGGTGTTCCAAACAAGAGGGCTTACGAAAACTTCCAAATGATAGCAGAAGAGTTCTTTGAAGGCTCCCATCCACCTGTTCTCACTGCTACTACTTTGCTTGTGCCTTTCTATGTAGATGAGCTCGAGGTGGAAAATATTGCTCGTTTCATAGCTGGCATTGATCCTGACATCCCTTATTCACTTCTTGTATTCCATCCTGATTTCTATATGCGAGATATGCCGATAACGCCAAGAGAACAGGTGCAAAGATGCTATGAGGCGGCAAAAAGACATCTGAAAAACGTAAATATTGGGAATAAGCAATTGCTTGGGTTGATGTGAACTCTTATTTGAATAAAAAAAAATGATGACCAAAAAATTTATAATGCTAAACACATACAAGATGTTCGAGAAATGATTGCTAGGAGGGCGATACGATAAATGAAAGCGGTAATTTTAGCGGCGGGCGAAGGGAAACGGATGCGACCCCTTACCTATGAAAGGCCAAAAGTAATGCTTCCCGTAGCGGGAAAGCCATTGGTCGAGCATTTATTGGGGGAAGTGAAAGAAGCAGGGATTAATGAGTTTATATTTGTCGTTGGATACCACGATGAAACCATTCGCGATCACTTCGGGGTAGGAAAACGATGGGATGTTGATATTCAGTACGTAACGCAAAAAACGCAGCTTGGCACTGCGGATGCGCTACGAAAGACGGAAGCGCTGGTAGAGGACACAGATGAATTTCTTATGCTGAACGGGGACACAATTGTAAGCGCAGAGGATATTAAAAGGGTTTCTTGCATAGCCAGCAGCAGCGAAATCGCACTTGGAGTAATTAAAGTAAAAAATCCGGAAGATTACGGCGTTATTGAAACCGAAGGCGAGAAGATAACAAAAATACACGAAAAGATGAAGGAGCCGCCGTCAAACCTGATAAATGCGGGTGTTTATCTTTTGAATGAACCATCTATTTTCGAGGCATTGTCAAAAACGGCTAAATCAAAAAGAGGCGAGTTTGAACTCACGGATTCTTTACAGCTGCTGATAGAAGAAGGCAACAACGTCTTTTGGAAGCCCATCGAGCACTGGGTAGATGTCAGCTACCCTTGGGATTTACTGGCGGCAAACGAGCTTTTGATTGAGAAGACAAACCATGTAACTAAGGGACAGATAGAAGAAAACGTGTGTATAAAAGGAAAAGTATCTATTGGTGATAACACCGTGATAAAATCAGGTTCATACATAGAAGGACCCGTGGTGATAGGCGAAAACAGTAAAATCGGCCCGAACTGCTACATACGTGCAAATACCTCTATTGGTGATAACTGCCATATCGGGAGTGCAGTTGAGATTAAAAACTCAATTATCATGGACGGGACGAAAATCCCGCACCTCAGCTATGTTGGTGATTCGGTTATCGGATGCCGATGCAATTTGGGCGCGGGGACGAAAATAGCGAATCTCCGGTTTGATGATGCTCCTGTAAAAACAAAAGGGCTGGATACTGGGAGAAGAAAGTTTGGTGCAATCATAAGCGATGGCGTGAAAATCGGGATAAACGCAAGTATTGATGCGGGCACGGTTATCGGAAACAACACGCTTATTGGACCTGGTGCTTTCGCTACAGGTTATATAGAAAAAAACTCGAGGATATTTTAGGTGTGAGGTACGAGGGAATAAGGAATATTACCCTGAAACCTCGATGAAGGGAGGAGGAAAACGAGAAGAATGGCGTTTAGACAGGCGGTAGTGCTTGCCGCAGGCGAAGGAGAAAGGCTGAGACCGTTTACGGCATCGAAGCCGAAAGTGATGATAAAGATAGCGAACAAGCCGATTCTGCAGTACGTGGTTGAGGCGTTGGAGAGAAACGGGATAAGACGGATTTTGTTCGTCGTGGGCTACAAAAAAGAAAAAATAATGGATTATTTTGAAGACGGAAAAGAGTTAGGCGTGGAAATAGATTATGTGGTTCAGAAACACCTGCTTGGAACTGGGGACGCACTGAAGCAGGCAGAAGGTAAAACCGACGACCGATTTCTCGTTTTGTCCGGCGATAACGTAATTGAAGCGGATACTATTTCCGATTCTGAACTTCTGAATGCGGGTGAAAACGAAACTGCGATATTGATAAAACCGCAGCAGCAGGACGTGAGCAAACATGGTGTTGTAACCGTGGAGAACGGAATGGTCACGGACATCATAGAGAAACCCAGTGAAGAAATAAGCAACCTGGTAAATACGGGGATATACGCTTTTCACGATTTGGACATATTCGAGTTTATTGATAGAGACCTGACGTCTGGATTAAGAAGTATGATTCAACAGGGAAAGCATGTAAAAGCATGTGAAACGCACGGAGCATGGCTGGATGCCGTTTACCCCTGGGACATCCTGGGTTTGAACGACATAGTCCTGAAGGCGAACCCGGCAAAGATAGAAGGGAAAATTGAACGCAGCGTGACAATAGAAGGGCGAGTGTCCGTAGGAAAAAAATCGGTGATAAGAGCGAATTCGTATGTGAAAGGACCCGTCATTATAGGAGAGAACTGTGAGATTGGACCCAATGCGTGTATTTTCCCATCCACGAGTATAGGAAACGACGTTACAATTGGCGCATTTACAGAAATTACGAATTCGCTGTTGTTGGATATGGTAAAAATCGGCTCGTTCTCCGCTATTCAGAATTCTATTTTTGACGTGGGCTCGTATGCGGAAGGCGGCTTCATAGCACGGAGCGAAGACGCGGATATACAAATCGGCGGTGAGCATCACCGCGTGAAAGTTGGAGCGATGGTCGGTGAAAATTGCGAGATGGGCAGCAATGTAATCGCATATCCGGGGACGATAATAGGAAATCGTTGTAAGATAAAATCAATGAAGGAGCTAAACGGGAAAATACCGGATGGAAGCTGGGTAGTGTAAAGGGGGGGGCAATAGGCAAGTAGGCACTAGCCACTTAGGCACTAGCCACTAGGGGTTGGGCTAAATACCCCAGTGGCCAGTCCCTAGTGGCTATTCACTAATAAAAAATGTGCGGAATTGTAGGGTATGTGGGAGAAAGGGATGCGCTGCCAATCATTCTGCAATCGCTGAAAAGGATTGAATATCGCGGGTATGATTCGGTAGGAGTTGCATGCATAACGGATAATGGCATTGAGGTGTACAAGGATAAAGGGAAAGTGGATGATGTTATAGAAAAGATAAATTACTCGAAGAGCATTTCATCGAACAGTGGAATAGGTCATTGCCGCTGGGCGACACACGGAGCACCATCAAAAACGAATGCTCATCCGCATCTCGATGGCGAAGGCGGAATTGCCGTGGTACATAATGGGATAATCGAGAACTTCCTATCGCTAAAAGAGGAGCTATTGAGCCGGGGATGCACGTTCGTATCAGAAACCGATACTGAAGTTATACCACACCTGATCAACCATTGTTTAAAAAATTCGGGAAGCATTGAATGGCAACTAAAAGAAGCGGTAAAGGAGACCTTATCCCGTTTGACCGGGTCTTATGCGATAATCGTTGCAGCAAAGGGTTTTGATGGCTTAGTAGCAGCGAGGAAAGAATCTCCGCTTATTATAGGCGTTGGCGACCGTGAAAACTTCATCGCTTCTGATGTGCCTGCCGTGCTTGAGCAAACGAACAGGGTAATTTATCTGGATGAGGGCGACCTCGCAGTTGTGAAGAACGACTCGGTGTACATAGAAAACGGAGGGGCCGAAGTAAAGAGAGCGGAAAGATTAATCCCGTGGACGATAGAGGACGCCGAGAAAGGAGGATACGAACACTTCATGCTGAAAGAAATCCAGGAGGAGCCAAAGGCAATTACGGATACGCTCCGGGGTTACTTAACCGAGGATGAGATAACGCTGGGGATTGATTTAGGAATTGAAGGAGATACAAAAGGCAAAAGTATCTTGATGCTTGCATGCGGTACGTCTTACTATGCCGCTCTGTGTGGCAAACACATAATAGAGAACTTAGCAAAAGTTCCCGTTCAACTTGAACTTGCATCGGAATTCAATTACTCGGATTTCGTGCTGGACGGGGCGAATGTAATGGTAATGGCAATTACACAATCCGGGGAGACCGCCGATACCTTGATGGCACTGAAAAAAGCGAAGCGATACGGGTGTAAAACGGTAGCGATAACAAATGTTCTGGGCAGTTCGGCAACGAGGATCGCCGATGAAACGATATACACCGGGGCAGGTCCGGAGATAGGCGTTGCCGCGACAAAAAGTTTTGTAGCGCAGTTGGTCATTTTTTATCTGCTGGGGTTACAAAAGTCCCTTGCGAAATTACCCGAGGCGGCGTTTTTGGAACATCTCGAAGAACTGAAGCGAATGCCGCAAATAGCTCGGCTAGTGCTTGACGAAGCAAATGGAAACATACAAAAGCATGCACGGTATCTTTCAAAATATGAGCATGTGTTCTTCGTGGGACGCGGTGTGAGCCTGCCTATTGCTATGGAGGGCGCATTAAAACTGAAAGAGATATCATACATACATGCAGAGGGTTATGCGGCGGGAGAACTCAAACACGGACCTTTTGCACTGCTTACTGAGGATACGCCCGTAGTTGCGATACTAACTCATCAAACTTTTAAAAAAAGTTTGATCAAAAGCGCTACGCTAGCTTCGCAGAACATTTATGAGAAGATGCTGGGGAACGTGAAGGAGATAAAGGCAAGAGGGGCACCGGTGATTGCAATAGCCGAGGAAGGGGATGAGGAGGTGGAGAAGTACGTGGATGCCGTGATACGAGTTCCAAGGACATGCGCAATATTCTCCCCTATTCCCAATACGGTCGCTCTTCACTTGCTCGCTTACTGGACGGCAAAGGAGCGAGGAGGATGTGAAATAGATAAGCCAAGGAATCTGGCAAAGAGTGTGACGGTGGAGTAGGAAGAAGAGGAAGAAAAAAATGAAGCTGGTTATAACAGGCGGAGCAGGATTCATAGGCTCGAATATTGCTGAAGAGCTATTGAAGGAAAATGAAAATGAAGTTATTATTGTGGATAATCTATCCACGGGAAAGATGGCGAATTTAAGAAAATTTAATCGAAGTACAAATATAAACTTCGTTAGGGGCAGCATAACGGATTTAAATTTGCTGAAGGTGGTTTTTAAGGGCGTGGATTATGTTTTACACCAGGCTGCGATTCCTTCTGTCCCACGAAGTATAAAAGACCCGATTGCATCTAATAACGCAAATGTAAACGGAACACTGAACGTTTTGGTTGCGGCAAAGGATTGTGACGTAAAAAAAGTTGTTTATGCGTCCTCTTCTTCGGTTTACGGTGATACGCCGGAACTACCAAAGAGAGAGGATATGACGCCAAATCCGTTGTCGCCTTACGCGGTGACGAAACTACTGGGTGAGTATTACTGCAACGTTTTTAATGATATTTACGGCTTAAAAACCGTTTCGCTTCGTTATTTCAACGTCTACGGCCCGAGACAGGACCCTTACTCGGACTACGCCGCAGTTATCCCGAAATTCATAAACCGGGTTTCAGAAAACAAGCCGCCTGTGATTTACGGTGATGGCGAGCAAACGCGAGATTTTACCTTTGTGAAAGACGTAGTAAGAGCAAATATCCTTGCGGCAAAAAGTGATGCCGAGGGCGTATATAATATCGCAAACGGGAACAGGATAAGCATAACTGCGCTTGCAAATATGATAATGACGCTTATAGGGAATGATTTAACGCCCGCACATGACGACCCGAGAGAAGGTGACGTAAAGCATTCCTTGGCTGATATATCAGAAGCAAAGAAGAATTTGGGCTATGAACCAGCGTATAGCCTGGAAGAAGGGTTAAGGGGAACGATAGAGTGGTTCAATTTAGCGCTTTAGCTGGTTAGCGGTTTAGCTGGTTAGCGGTTTAGCTGGTTAGCGGTTTAGCGGTTTAGTTTATTAGGGGTTTAGAGAGGGAAATCATGGGGGGAGATGGTGGAGAGAGAGAGAAAAAAAAAAACCACTAATTATTTATGCTTTTGCCTTCAATTTAAATACCGAAACTTGAAGATAGGGGGAGGAGAAAAATGGTAAAAAAGATTGTTATAGTTGGTGGAGGGATTGCCGGGATATATGTGATGAGAAACTTACTTGCAAGGAAGAGCGAAGTGGATGAGGAAATGGACTTCACGGTATTAAAGCGAGAGAAAAGCGGCTGGGTATCTACTTGCGGATTGCCTTTTGCTTTGCGTGGCTGGTATGACATAGACAGAACAGAGATAAATAAGCCGCAGTTTTTCCTCGACCAGGGCGTTGATTTCAGAACTGAGACAGAAGTAACAAAATTAAATTTAGAACAGAGTAGTGTGGCGCTTAAGACAGGGGAGGAGCTAAAATACGATTTCCTCGTTATAGCGACAGGGAGAAAACAATTCGTGAAAGAAACGGAACTCGATGGTGTTTTCACTTTTAATAATGAGGATGATGCGAAAAAGATAGAAGCTGCTTTGAACGAGGAAGGAGTGAAAAACGCTTATATTCGTGGTCGTGGTATTATAGGGTTGCAAGCGGCAGCCGCCTTCGCAACGAAAGGATTGGAGACAACGGTTCATGGTGGACCGCCTTCTTTGCTGCCTTCCAGCTTAGACCCTGATATGGGCGACCTGGTCAAAGAACGGATGGAGAAAGACGGCGTAAGGTTCATTCTCGATAGAAGAGAGATAACCGCTATAAAAGGACATGAGGGGAGGGCAAAATCGGTGGTGATAGGAGAAAGGGAAAAGGAGAAAGAGGAGATTCCGGCAGATATTGTTATCATCGGTAAATGGATGATCCCTGAGATAGACCTCGCATGGAAAGCGGGTGTAGATACAGGAGAAAGTGGTGGGATAGTCACGGATAGAGCAATGCACGTGAAAAAAGGAAGACAGCATATAAATAACGTATATGCGGTTGGTGACTGTACAGAAGTTGTAGACGCCATCACACATCGTCCGAGACTGAACCAACTCGCATCTACCGCTGTCACTCAATCTACGGTTATAGCTGATAACATCCTTAGCGACATGAGTGGGCAACCAGGTTTATATTCGCCTTGCGAATATTGTTTTGGACCCACAGTAGCGGATGTCGGAGGTATCTTGATGGGTTCGGTAGGTGTTACAACCGAAGCGGCAAGCCGCGCAGGAATAAAAACAATAAGCGGTAAGGCAACGAAACTCGTAAAGGCACGATACTTCCCCGGAGCGACGCCTCTCACCCTGAAATTGATCTTCGATGCGTATACCAAGAAATTGATAGGAGCGCAGATGGTCGGCGAAGCTACTGTTGCTGAACGTGTAAACGAGTTGGGAGTTGCGATACGTGCTGGTATGACCGCAATGGAGATGAGAAGCATGGAGCGATGCTATGACCCTTCGCAGGCTTTGCTGATAGATGTGACGATAGATGCTGCGGAAAAGGCTTTGGGTATCGCACCGGTGTATTAACTTTTTTCTTTTCTTTTTTATTTATGGTTACCTTGAAGAGAGATGGGCGAAACGGGAGCGAAGAAGGAGAAGGTAACAGGGCATGATCTTCGTCATGACAGGCATGCTGTCTCAATGCTGACCGATTACTTGTTTTTTTCGCCTAAATATCAGGGGAAGGTGTTGCTCGGTGAAGTGGCGGAAGTGGCAGCAGAAGAAATAAAAATATGCTAGCCAGCCCAACAACAAAAGAAAAAATCCGTGTAAATCCGTGTCTCAAATAGAGGGAGGTTATATTTTAGTATCTCGCAGGGCAAAACGGAAGAGGAGGCAAAGAAAAACGTAGCTGAAGCCATTGAATTACATCTCAGTGCATTAGCTGAAGATGGTGTCCCGATTGGACACAGAGAAGGCATAAAGGAGGTTTTTGTGGCGGTGCATGTATAATGATGAAACTGCCAGTGGTTTCCGGGAGAGGCGCTATCAAGGCACTATCTAAGATTGGGTATTATGTTCGAGAAAGTTCAACAGGGATGCCCCACAATTTATGTGAGGTGATGAGGAGGGTGCTCTTACAACACATCCCCAACCAGCCGCTTCGCCCACTTCAGTTTTTTTCTCTTCCTCGCGCTTACGTTTTTATCCTCGAAATCAAAACCGATTAGCTCTATTCTTTTCGCACCGAATTCCTTCGCAAGAAACACACATCTGTCTCCATCCGTGAACCCGCCGAAATTGTAAACGTTACGCAGTGGTCTGCTCTGCGTTGTGCATATTACATTCTCTTTTAATACGGGTAATGCATTCTTCAGCTTCTCTATGTTGTCTCCGTGCGCATGCACAACAATTATCGAGCCAAGCCGGTTTGCGTATATTATGTCTGCAATATTCCCGTCGAGGTCAGTAACCACAATATCAGGTATCACAGCATTGCGAAGAAGAACGGAAGTAGCCCCGTCTGCTGCTATTACAACTGGTTTATGACGAAAAGGAAGAATATCGCTATCAATCCTTTTTTCGCGTATATCCGCCTCCAAGCAGGGTGCATTACCACAGATTATCGCAGTTTTCCCTTTTAGTAGATTCTTTATCGTTTCTTTCGTGCCTTTCCCATTACTGCCTTTATGACTTATTATCCCGGATGCTTCCCTTGCCGCTCTATCGTCGTTTTCCTGTTCGAAACCAAAATCCTTCAATATTTCCTTGTATGTCGGTTCCCAAGTTTTATACCTCATGATAAAGAAGTTATAAAAGAAAAGTTTTTAAAAGGAGAAGTTCAAGGGATAAATCCAATTACAATAAATAACTAAAATTATAACTAAAAAGCAGAGATGAGCACAGAAGAAAGTGGAACAGGACATAAATCGACAGGTGAAGAAGAAGATAAGGGTAAGGCTAAGGGTAAGGGTAATGGTAAAGATAAGATAGTGCAAGTAATTTTTGGCTGCGGAAGTGTAGGCTATGCTGTGGCAAAAGAATTGGAAGCGCAGGGGATAGAGGTTGTCATTGTGGATACGGATGAAAAAAAGGTAGAATTGCTGAAGGAGGAGGATTTCGTTGCTTTCGTTGGGGATATAAGCGAACCAAAAGAGATAACCAGGATAAAAAGCGAGGGAGAGCCAGAAGCGGTTTTTGTGTTGAGCAACGACAGCGAAGTGAACAAGAAAGCAGCGAAAAACATAAAGGAACAATTACCTCAGACAAGTCTAATCGTGCGGGTGATTGAACCGGGGGATAAAGAAGATTTAGAGGAGTTAGGCGTTGATGTGACTTTATCCATTCGTAATATAGTGTCAAGAGCGGCGATAGAATCTTTGAACAGAGTGAAGGCTCAGAGCAAGGCGAAAGAATTAATAGCGATTATAGAAGCGATAAACAAAAAAGAAAAGGGGAAAGGGAGAGGAAAAGGAAAATTAGGTATTGTCGTTCACGACAGCCCGGATTCTGATGCAATCGCTTCTGCTCTTGCACTAAAGCATATAGCGGGGAACGTGGATGTACCAGCAGATATACTGTACCGTGGAGAAATAGGGCATCATGTGAATCGCGCTTTTGTGAATATTTTGGGGATAGAGATGAGGCAAATAGAGGGTGAGGAAGAATTAAAGGAATATGCTAAGTTAGCGCTTATGGATGCCTCCGTTCCGGGTGCAAATAACCTTCTGCCTCCGCCCCCGGAGGGTAATGTGGACATCATCATAGACCATCATGCGGGAAATAATAAGGAGAATGTACATGCGGATTTCTTTGACGTTCGAACAGATAACGGCGCGACTTCAACGATAATGACGAGGTATCTGCAGGAACTGGCCATACCAGTGGATAAAATATTAGCAACCGCTCTTTTGCAAGGAATAAGAACGGATACGAGCGGTTTTAGGCGCGAGACGCACCCCTCGGATTTTTCCGCTGCTGCGTTCCTCCACGTAAAGGCAGATAAAGAGCTTTTAGAGCAAATAGAAACGCCACCTATGTCAACCGAAATGCTAAACGTGATAGGTAATGCGATAGTACACAAAAAGATAAAGGGGAGTTATTTGATAACAAACGTGGGTGCGGTGGTGAACCGGGATGCTATCCCTCAGGCTGCGGATTATCTGCTTAAACTCGAAGGAATCACAACCGCTATTGTAATAGGGCTGTGCGAGGATATGATATGCGTTTCCGGGAGGAGCAAGGACATAAGGGTGAATATAGGTGACGCATTTGCCCATGCGTTTGGGGAAATGGGTTCTGCAGGCGGGCACGCCACGATGGCTGCGGCACAATTACCGCTGGGCATTTTCAGTGGCATAAAGGATAAAGATACGCTGATACAACTTGCCGAAGATGCAGTGACAAAACGTTTCCTGTCTGTTATGAAAGAAGAGAAGAGCGAATAAGCGGTAAATGCGTCTTCTATTGTCGCGGGTTTGTTTAAGCGTTGTAAAACCGGCATTTGCAATGAGACAATTTATTCTATATGCGGGGAAAGCGGTTACAAGTTCTGATTTCTCGTTAGACGACCTGCCGGGCAGTGGCGGTAGAATGGACCTCATAGCAAGATGTATTTGCAATGCGCTGTGGATAAGTCATGATTTGCGAAGAGACGCCTGTATCCATATAGTCGCATGCGGCAGTCCCAACCCACCCGTTGTTATTTCGTTCTACGGGGACAGGTTAAGGAACGTATCGCCAGACGAGAGGAACATAGCAGCGTGGATAAAAAAAGTATTGGCATCAAAGAAACGGAATCCTGGGATACACATACGCAAAATCAGTTTTCAGCAGTTAATCGCGGAGTTAGCATCTGAGGGAAACTTCTTTTATGTCCTGCATGGAAAAGGTGGGGATATAGCACGTGTAAAGTTAAAAGATAAACCTGTATTTGTCCTTGGCGACCACATAGGGCTGCCGAGAAAAGAAGAGAAGTTTGTTGAGCGATTTGAACACGAGAAAATATCGCTTGGCACTACGTCTTATCTCGCATCGCAATGTATCACCGTGCTGCATTATGAAATGGATAAAAAACCTAAACCACGAGATTTCACAAGATTAACACAAGACAAGAAAATAAATTATTGACACTGATTAACGCAGATTAACACAGATAGACGATAACAATCAACAATGTTAAACTTAAATAAATAAGTCCGTGCCGTGTAAATCCGTGTAATCTTGAGGTTAATAATTTTCTGAATGACTATAAATAGTCAATCCTTAATCCCTCATCCCCTATCCCTTTATTGTTTTTCTGTGTAAATCTGTGTAATCTGTGGTTACAAAAATATGCGATGCTCCGGTCGGGATTTGAACCCGAGTCATCGGCTCGAAAGGCCGAAATGATTGGCCGAGCTACACTACCGGAGCACAATTAAATTAATTCCATTTCTAAAGAAAAATAAAAAGGGAAAAAGTTCTTTGATAAACCTTCTCTGGTGGTTTACATAAGAAAAGGGTTTGTTTGGATTTAGCCGAACAGCGAAGCAAGTCCTTCCATCCCAGTCTCTTCTGCTTTTTCCTCTTCTTCCTCTTTCTTTTTCTCTTTCTTTTTCGTTTCCGCCGCTGCTTCCGGTGCTTCTGCTGCTGCTTGAGTGGGCATTGCCGCTGGTGCTGGTACAGGTGCCATTGCTGCAGGCGCATAAGCAGGCTGGGCTTGAGCCATCGCCTCGTCTATGTTGACATCGCTAAGAGCAGATATCAGTGCTTTTATTCGCCCCTTATCGGATTCTGTCCCTGCTGCTTTCATTATCGCTGCTATCCCGTCCTCTGTAATCTCCTTACCGGAGTTGTGCAGGAGCAACGCAGCATATATATATTCCATTTGTTCGTTCTACCTCCTTCTCTTCTATTATTCCTTTATTCTTTAAATTATACTTATATAAAAATACGGGTATAAGTATATTTCAGGAATTTATTTTAACCCCGCTCCAGAACTTCCTTCACCTTCTCCCCCAATAATTTATTTATCACCTTTCCATCTACTTTTCCACGCAATTCCTTCATCACAATGCCCATCAGCGGAGCCACTGCCCTTGCACCCTTATCACGTATAAAATCCTTCTTCGAGTTCACTATATTCTCTATAAGCCTCCCCACCTCCTTCATATCCATTCTAAGCCCAATTTCTTCTATCGCTCTTTCCACGCTCTTCTCAGGCTGATTCGTTAAGAATTTCAAGATGTCTGGTACCGCTTCCTTCCCAAACGTATTCGCAGAGAGCAGCTTGAACAGCTCCATAAAATGACGGTCTTCCAACTTTTCCACTTCTATTCCTTCCCCCTCTTGCATCAACTCCGCTAACGTATCCGTAAGTGTCCGGACCACCAACGTTGCAGGTATGTTCACATACGATTCCATTATGCGTTCAAAGAGTCCGAAATTAGAATTTCGCGATATTTTATCCGCAAGTTCGTCGTTTAAGCCGAATTTTTCCCTGTATCTCTCTTTCCGGTGCTCAAACGTCTCCGGAAGTTTGCTCTTTATCTGTTTCAATCTTTGCGCATCTATTTCTACCGGCGGCACGTCTGTTTCAGGATACATTCGCGAAGCGCCGGGTAGGGGACGCATATAAGCGCTACTCCCGTTTGGCAGCGCTCTCCTTGTCTCTTTTGGTACTTCACGCATTGCTTCTTCCGCCCTGCTCAACACCGCTTTCAATGCCTTTTCCGCACGTTCTCTCTCCGCTGCAACTATCACCACGCAATCCGCTTCCGTAGCGTCAAAAGTTCGTTTCAGGTGCTCTACTTCTTCCGCAGTTATGCCATACGCGGGAAGTTCATCCGTATGCATCAAACCCACGCCATACTTGTTTGCGAAATCCGCTAATTCGCTGCCAAATCGCCTTTCTGGTTGTAGTTCTGTTCCGAGGATGCCGGAAAACCCACGCAGACATACACCAGATACCCCCCCCCCTGCTTTTTTTATTACGTTTGAAGCAGTGCGCTCAAATACGGACGATAAATCCTCAATTGTCCTTTCAACTTCAGCTCCTCGTCTTTTTAGTTCCTCTCTTAGCTCTATAAGCTTTGTTTGTCTTATAACCTCGTTTTCAACTATTTTGCCGATTAACCTCAAGTTCTGAACGCCCTTTAGCTCCACACGAGCGCCACCTTCTATTGAAATGTTTATGTCCTGTCGAATAGTTCCTAATCCTCGTTTTACCTTACCTGTGGAGCGCAATATCATGCCCAGATGTTCTGCTACTTTCCTCGCCTGCTCTACCGTCCTTATATCGGGTGCCGTACCTATTTCCACAAGCGGTATGCCCAATCGGTCTAAGGAATAAACAACGGCATACGCGTCACCCTCGCCTTCCGTCTCTATCTTCTGTGCCGCATCTTCTTCCAGAGACAGCGAATCCACGGCAACAAAACCTTCTTCTGTCTCTATCCCGCCACCCATAGCAACTAACGCAGTTCGCTGGAATCCACACGTGTTCGACCCGTCAATCACGATTTTCCGCATCGTGTGAATCGCATCTACGGGATTCATGTTCAGCAGCAGTGCTACCTCTAAGGAAACGTCAACGGCTTCTTGATTCAATTCTCCCGGCGGCTGTTCGTCATTTTCCACTAAACAGGTGCTGTTATAACCTTTGTAAATAAATGTTCTGCTGTATTTCTCCTCTTCAAGCGCAGCTTTGTCCACTTCACCCATTTCGCTCTTTGACGCCCGCTGATACCGCTTAAATGAGAGCGTCGATTCTTTTTTGTCCCTCAGTTTGGTAGGGCATTTGCAGAAGAGTTTGGTTCTCGTATCGAGCTGCTGATGTATTTCCAAGCCTGCTTTTAGTCCTACTTTGTGGTAGTCTATTTTCATCGTAAACCTTTTCTTATGAGGACCTCCGCCCCACGACCATTTTTATCCTTCCAAACCCCCACATCTCGCCTTCTCCCCCATCTCTTCCTCAATCCGCAGCAACTGATTGTATTTGCAGGTTCTTTCGCTTCTTGCTGGAGCACCTGTTTTGATTATTTCAGCATTTATTGCCACCGAGAAATCAGCGATAAACGCATCTCCCGTTTCGCCGGACCGGTGGCTGACGACCTTCTTATAGCCGTTTTCCGAAGCTAATCTGATGGTATCCAGAGTTTCCGAGACCGTGCCTATTTGATTCAACTTCAGCAGAACGGCATTTGCCGCTTTTTTCTTTATCCCTTCTCGAAGTCGCCTGACATTCGTCACGAACAGGTCATCGCCCACTATTATCTTCTGCGGCATCTTCGCCGTGAGTTCCGCAAACAACTCGAATGAGTCCTCTTCAAATGGGTCTTCTATCAGTTCTATCGGGTATTTCTCTACAAGGGCTTGATAGAATTCAATTAGTTCATTGCCGTCTTTATCCCTGCCATCTATACGGTATTTTTTTGTTTTCGTGTCGAAGAAAGACGAAGCCGCCACATCCATGCCCAGGCATATCTCGTCCTCCGAGTAGCCTGCTTCGGTTATCGCTTCAGTTATCGCATCGAGCGGCTCTTCTGTCATGCTCATAGGTGGTGCATAGCCGCCTTCATCACCTACGTTCGTGGCTATCTTCCCATATTTCTGTTCTAACACTTTTTTAAGTGCGTGGTAGGTCTCAACACCAGCTCGTAAATTGTCGCTGAACCTGCCAAAACCAATGGGTAAGACAAGGAACTCCTGTATGCTTAGTTCGTTTCCCGCATGCTTACCGCCGTTTATCACGTTCATCATCGGTATTGGAAGCGCATATTGTAGCTCCATTCCCGCGACGTGCTCGCAGATATATACAAAAAGAGGCTTTTTTGACGAATCCGCAGCCGCTTTACAAACCGCTATTGAGGCTCCCAGAACAGAATTTGCACCTAATTTTGTCTTGTTCGGGGTTCCATCTAGTTCTATTAGCCGCTCGTCTATTTCTCTTTGTTCGAGAACGTCCATACCCAGCAACTCGTTCTTAATTACGGTATTAACGGCTTCAACAGCTTTGAGAACGCCTTTACCGCCATATCGGCTTTTGTCACCATCTCTTTTCTCCCACGCCTCTTTAGTTCCCGTAGACGCACCTGAAGGCACGCATGCTCTGCCAAACCCGGTCTCTGTATGCACTTCCACTTCTACCGTTGGGTTTCCACGCGAGTCTAAAATTTCCCTACCTTTTATTTCCTTTATTATTGTTGTAGTAGTCATTTTTCTATTTAATTTGAGCTTATGATTTTAGTGTAATTATAATTATAAACATATTTTTATTCTACGAGAGCAGAAGTAAACTTGGGAAAGGGAACATAATTGCCGATGAATCCGAAACCAAACGAGAGCGAGAAAGGAAAAATGAAGAAGGTGCTTGTAACAGACCATATCTCCGAAGAGGGGATAAAAAAGCTGCGTGAGTTTGCAGAAGTTGATGTTGAATTGGAATTAAGCAATGAAGAATTAAAGGAGCGTATTGCTGGCTATGATGCGCTGGTCATAAGAAGCGGCACGAAAGTAACAAAGGAGATTATAGAGGCTGGGAGCAAGGATAATGGTAAGGGCGAGGGTAAACTAAAGGTGATAGGCAGAGCAGGTGTCGGTGTGGATAACATAGATGTGGAAACAGCGACGGAAAAGGGAATAATGGTTGTGAATGCACCGGCGGCAAACACTATATCTGCGGCGGAACACACCATTGCAATGCTGCTCGGGCTTTCGAGGAAAATACCCGCGGCGAACGTGTCGCTGAAATCAGGAGTATGGGAACGAAAAAAGCACATGGGTGTGGAAGTAAATGGGAAAGTATTGGGCATAATAGGTCTGGGGAGAGTAGGGAGTGAAGTAGTGAAAAAGGCAAAAGGACTTGGAATGAGAGTTGTCGCATACGACCCATTTATATCACAGGATAGGGCAGGGGAGCTCGGAATTACGCTTTCGAACTTTAAGGAGGTTCTCTCTCTCGCTGATTTTGTATCGCTGCATACGCCACTGACGAAGGAAACGCATCACATGGTGGGCGCGAAGGAGTTCGAGTTGATGAAAAACGGTGTTCGCGTGATAAATTGTGCTCGTGGAGGTCTAATAGATGAGCGTGCGCTAAAGGATGCGATAAAGAGCGGTAAAGTGGCAGGTGCCGCACTGGACGTCTTTGAAGAGGAGCCTCCATCATCAGGAGAAAGAGAGCTACTGGAACTGGAAGAAGTAGTGGTTACGCCTCATCTCGGTGCATCCACCGAGGAAGCCCAGAAGGCTGCGGCTATAAATATCGCAGAGGAAGTTATAAATGCGTTAATGAACAAACCCGTAAGGAATGCCATAAACATGATATACGTGGAAGAGGAGTTGATGGGTGCCATAAAGCCTTATTTGGTATTAGCGGATAAACTTGGACGACTCTCTGCACAGCTCATACCAAAATCAAGTAGAACTGAGCAATTTGAGGTTTCTTATGAGGGGGAAATAGGAGCTGGGGGAGCTGGCACAGGCATAGCGGGAAACACGAGATTGATAACCGTGGCAATGCTAAAGAGCTTCTTATCCTGGTTCATCGATGGTGTGAATTACGTGAATGCCGAAACGATAGCGAAGAAAACAGGAATAAAGGTTACAGAAAGCAAGACCGAGAGCATTGAAAATTTCTCCTCGTTGATTAGCATTACAACGACCACGCAGAGCGAAAAGAAAAGAACCGTTGCTGGCACACTATTTGGAAAAGGTGACTTAAGAATAGTGAGGCTCGATGGATTCAGGGTAGATGCATCCCCTTCCGGATACATGCTTATATGCTCCTTTTCGGATAAGCCAAGGGTGATAGGCCCCGTGTGTACGATTTTGGGTGACGGGGGAATAAACATTGCCGGGATGCAGGTAGGAAGGGAGAAAGCAGGAGGAGAAGCAGTTATGGTGCTTAACGTGGATGGGAGCGTTAGTGGGGATATAATGGAAGAGATAAAAGGGGTGGAGAACATATTTGATGTGAAACTTGTGAGGCTATGATAACACTTTTTCTTTTTTAGAAAAAAAGAAAACCTGTGCTAAAAGAAAAAATCCGTGTAAATCAGTGTCTTAAATAGAAGGAGGTTATACGTTATATACAATGAAAAAGAAAAAACCCGAATTCGCACGGTACGGATGGCGGAAAAAGAAGAAATTGAGTAAGAGCTGGAGAAGACCTCGTGGGCTCGATAACAAGATGAGAGAGCATATAGCAGCGAAAGGTGCGAAGGTGAACTCTGGATACCGGAAGAAGAAAGAAGAGCGGGGACTGCATCCTTCTGGAGTGCGAGAAGTGCCTATTTTTAATGTGAATGACCTTGCTAAGGTAGTGGCGGCGAAAGTGGAAACCGCAGCGGCAGTACCGATACCAGCGCCAGTACCCGTAGCAGCGCGGATAGCAGCAGGAGTTGGAAGACGAAAAAGGGAACAAATAGAAGAGGAAGCCGCAGCGCGTGGTATAAAGGTGCTTAATCCTAAATTAAAAACATAAACCACGAGATTTTACAAGATTAACACAACACTTTTTCTTTTTTTAAAAAAGAAAACCTGTGCTAAAAGAAAAAAAGACTTGTTTCTTTAGTCAAGCTTTCTTTTTAAGAAAGGTTGTTAGTCAATGTTTTTACTAAGCCCTTACAGGGCTTGCGGGGTCGTGGGGCGGAGCCCCACACAGGTAAAAAAGTTGTGTGTAAATCCGTGTCTTAACTTAAATAGAAGGAAATTATACTTTAGAATTGTATAATCAAGGAGAAGTTTATGCCAAAAAGAGCTCCTGACCCCATTACCGAGGAAGAACTGAACAAAATCCTGGATGCCGCTATCGTAAGTGATAGAGACTATTTATTATTGCGACTGCTTGCAAGAACAGGAATTCGGATAGGCGAGCTTTACGGTGTCTATAAACGTGAGCGTGAGGTATGGATATACGGGATACAGAAAAAGGATATTGACTTCGGAAGCAAAAGGCTGTGGGTATATTCGTTGAAACAGCGGAAATATGTAAGAAGAGAAGTTCTTGTTGACGATGGCACTACCGTGCTGCTGAAGAAGTACACGGAAAAGATGAAGCCCGAGGATTATGTGTTCAGAAGCATCTCGTACAGGCAGATTCAGCGACTGCCGAGGAAGTATGCTCAGCTCGCAGGGGTAGAAAAAAATGTGTCCTGCCATTCACTTCGACACTTCTTTATCACGCATTCATGGAGAAAAGGGATAGACATTGCCCGACTGCAGCATCTTGCAGGTCATACTGACTTGAAAACCACGATGATATACACGCATGTGACGACAGAAGACGTGGAGAAGAAATATCGTGAGATATACGAAGAATAAGTTTCGCGCGGCAGGTACAGTCTAAAAACA
>QEXZ01000010.1:0-2614 GCA_003160755.1 Methanomicrobiales archaeon | reverse complement strand
AGGTCATACTGACTTGAAAACCACGATGATATACACGCATGTGACGACAGAAGACGTGGAGAAGAAATATCGTGAGATATACGAAGAATAAGTTTCGCGCGGCAGGTACAGTCTAAAAACATAGTGATTTATCACCGCGGAAAGCGCCGAGTACGCAGAGTTTTAAGACTGTTTCAATCGTTGCTCAGTTTTTTTCTGGTGCCTTTGCGTTCTCCATGTGCTCTGCGGTGAAATTTAAGGGTATGGCAATTTCACCGAAAAATTCGACAGTGCCTTCGCGGCATATAAAGAGAAAGAAGTGGGTGGCAATTCTTAATTCTTACCAGCCTGAAATTACATCAACCGAAAAATTTATAAAGGCTCAGTTCAAAGGTTAAAGAGGCATCTTAAAGAAGAATGGGACAAAAACGAAATATTTATATTTATGGAAACTTACAATGTTTAGGATGTACTGTGTTCTTATAAATAGAGATGCTCAAAAATACATAGATTCGCTTACAGAAAAGAGCAATAGGATAGTTAAGAAAAAGCTTGAAACGCTGAAAGATAATCCTCATCCCGGAAGGGCGGACAAGAAGAAGTTGCAACTTCCTGATTACGACCTTTTTCGGATGCACGTAAGTTGAAGTTATATGATATTCTACCGAATTTACGAGGAGGAAAAGACCGTTAAGGTATTGGATATTATGACGATTGAAGAAGCACACAAGAGATATGGAAGGCTTTAATAAAGATATTTATACCCCCATAAAATTGGAATGAATGTTAAAGGGGGAGATAAAAAGGGATGAAAATGCCGAATAAACCCTTATCCAAGGAAAAGGAACGTTTTATAGAGCAATTAGGCGAACGGAGATTAATAGAGACAATAGTGAACAAATTTAATGCAAATGCGAATAGGCGAATCGTAACGGTTGGAGCAGGAGAAGACGACTGTGCGGTTATAGATATAGACAGCGCAAGTGGGGGGCGTAAATATCTCGTTGTCACCACAGATACGGTGCAAGAATCAACACATCTTCCGAAGGGTATTTCTCCTTTTCAAATAGGCTGGACTGTCGCAGCCGTAAATTTAAGCGACATCGCCGCTATGGGTGCGCACCCTTTTGCATTTACCGTAGCAATGGGCGTTCCTGCACGTACCAGGTCCGCATTTGTGGAAGAGGTAGTAGAAGGAATAGAAAAATGCGCCTCGGCTTATCATACGGCAGTCGTCGGCGGTGACGTGACAAGAAGCAAAGAGGTTATCTTAACAGGGACTTGTTTCGGGTTTGCCGACAGACCGGTAAGGCGAGCGGGAGCTGAAATTGGCGACCTCGTATGCGTGACGGGTTCGCTGGGTAATGCCGCACTTGGTATAAACCTGATAAAAAGAGGCACGGAACTAAAAGTGCCCGTGAAGGTAGAAGAAATAGCAAAAAAAGCGCTATTTCAACCCGTGCCAAGGATACAGGAAGGCATCGCACTTGCGGACTCGGGATTGGTAACCTCGATGATTGACATAAGTGATGGCCTTGCGCTTTCTTTAGCAGAGCTCGCAAAAAGTAGCGGTGTTGGATTTGAGGTATACGAGGACAAAGTGCCCGTATTGAGCGAAGAGCTAAGAAGTGCAGAAACTTTTGATTTGTCCTCGATTGGCGTTGAGCGTCGAGCACTTGCATTTTACGGTGGTGACTATGAATTATTGTTCACTATTGATGCGAGCGGTTTGGAAAGGATAAGCGAGACGATAAAAATGAGCGTTATCGGTAAAGTAACGCCGCATGAAGCGGGGATTTATTTTAAAAAAGGTGAAGAGAAGGAAAAGATGGAACTAACAGGGTATCAGCACTTTTAGTGATCCAAATATAGTCATTCCGAAAATTATTAACCACCAGATTACACAGATTTTCACAAGATAAGAAATTCAGGTAACAACAATAAGAGCGAAGCCAACATAGAATTCACTTCAGATGCGGCAAGAATAAACCAAGAAAACAGAAAATAAATTAGGGACGCAGATTAACGCTTGTGGGCTCTGCCCACATTCCCGCAAGCCCTGAAAGGGCTTAATGATAAGAATCAACAAACACGGTTAAACTAAAATAAATCTGCGTAAATCCATGTAAATCTGCGTCCTAAATAGGTAGAAGTTATACTTTATCTACAATGAAAAAGAAAAAGTGTTGTGTAATCTTGTGGTTATAGTTCTATTTCCTCTTTTGTGTAGATGACAAATCCATTTTTATTATAAAACAAGGGGAAATATTGTAGATTATGATTTGTGCACCTCATCTTTACAATCCCAAGATAGCGCTCTAATATGTCTTTCTCACGCCTGAAATCCAAATGTATTATCGCATCAGCAAGAAAGTCCTCAACTCCGTATTTACCAAACCTGTTATCTCCTTGAATCATTTCAGAAACCAGAAAACTTGTTATCCCCGTCTCTCTCAGCCCTTCAAAAAAAAGATATACCTCTCTACGAGGATTTTTAATGGTTGTTAATGAGTATAAAGCATTAAGGGGATCTATCGCGATTAAATCATAATCCTCTCTCTTTAAGAGGCCATCCATATAATACTTGACCTTTTTTATCGAATTAAGCTCAAATTTCAAATCCATCCCTAACTCC
>QEXZ01000001.1 GCA_003160755.1 Methanomicrobiales archaeon | reverse complement strand
TTGTGAAATCTCGTGGTTTTTTCATCACTTATACAAATACAAAATCAGTTATCCCCTCAGATGTATTTTTCAAAACCAAATACGCCAGCTCTTGACTGGGAAACGGCCCCAATCCACAATCCGGTCCCACATACCTTATCCTATCGCCAAAAACGGAATATGCCTGCTCCAGCCGCTTCTTTACTTTCTCTGGACGGTTATATTCATTAACTACGCGCTCCAAAACGCCCTTATCCTTAAATGCATTTGTATGGTGTGTTTCATCGTATTCTGCAGCCATGCTGAGTATGTCCGTTCTTGAGACACCGATACGGAGGAACTTATCGTGTTCTTCGAGCTGTTTCTTGTCTATCAGCGATAAAAGGGACGGATTAGCTGCGGATTCCAGTCCTATCACATTTATCCCCTTCACTTCGCATACCGTCTCGTAAAAAATAGGCGAATGAAGGTGTATTTGCGTATCCACGCCTTTTCGGAACGCATATTCAGAAGCGAGTTCAAGTGCGATAATTATGCCCTCCTCTTCTATTCGAGGGTCTAACCCTATGCTCGGCTCGTCTATTGTCGCGCATTGCACTTCATAATTCCTCGCTCCTTCTATCGTATGCTTCACGAACCTACCTACGGATTTCGCAAGGTTTGACAGCACGTCAATATATACGGGAGGCGGAAATTGGTTATAATACAGCTCTATCGGACCGGTAACGCATATTCGGAGCTTCAGTTTTTCTCCTCGCTTTTCCCTGTACGCTATCGCCATCTGCTCTAAGGCATCCATCTCGACTATCTTCGCTTCTTCTTCTTTTATAAGCAGTGGCGCTTCTGTTCTGTCATCGTCCATGATAGGCACGATAAATTGAGCAATCATATTCTGAAATTGAGGGTAGTTCGGAACGTCCACACCCGCATTTAGTTTCTGCCACATTGCATCTCGTATTATTTCGTAGAGCCGATTTTTGTAGGAATCGAGTTCGGGCTCGAATTCGATTTCGCGTTCAGGTTCAACTGCGAGTTTAGCGAACGTTTCCGTTACCCATTCTTTTGTCTTTCCTTCGGGTAGCGGGTAACTGCCAACGTCGTCAAATATCGCTCTTGCTATTGCTCTTTTCATTAGATTAGATAACGTATAACTTCTTTCTATTTAAGATACGTACGGATTTACACTGATTTACGCAGATTTATTTTAGTTTAACTGTGTTGATTCTTATCATCTGTGTTAATCTGCGTTAATCTGTGTCTATAACTTATTTTTTCTGCTCCTGCTCCTGCTTCTGCTTCAGTTTAAGTTTAAATTTATAGTAGTTTAGAGGATGAGAAACTTTCTCACAAATTTCGTCTGTTTCAACACAGTTCCCATAAGTGCGCATTGTATCACACGAGGGCGCAGTATACGGAATGCCGCTCTTATCTCCTGCAATATGCTCTACTTGGTACCGCGTTCTCTCCTCGTCAAAATCAGGCGAATGCCTGTAAATCCCTATTATCTCCTCTTCACTTAAACCAATATTCAACAAAAAGGCAGTAACCGCGAATCTTGCGCCATGCGGCACATTTACGCCTTCTTTTAAGTTGCTCAGGACATACGATATGCAGGGCGGGAAACAGCTTGGGTCTTTCACGATCGCTCCCGAATCCGACTCAAAACCATAACCAGCCGCACCTAACTTTTTTCGCATTTCTTCCAGCTCGTGCTTAATATCCTCCGTGTATCTGCTTATCGCTTTGCATATATCCTCAGGCACATCCAGCGGCAGGTCTTTCTTTATCCGTTCATATATCGCTTCCTGGACAATACGGACAAATTCGGCTTTTCGTAGTTTTAGCTTCCCTTTTCCCAACCCACGGTTCACCAGTTTCCATCTTTTGTCGCGAAGATTGGTAGTGAGTCGGAGATAATCAACAAAGGGCACCTGAACCTGCTGGTGCTCACCCGCTAAGAAGTCCATTCGTATGCCGAACTCTTCAGACATCCTGTAAATAATATTGGCGCTCGCACTGGCACTGGCACGGGAACCCCCCCGGCGGGAATCAGACTCTTCTAATAGTTTTCCGTGTGCCGCTTTAGCTTCCGACAGCGCATATCTGCGGACAAGACGCTCATCTCCTATGCACGACACGAGAATACGAGCAAATGGATAGGATAACAATTCCATCTCCGCTTGAGCGTCGCTGATTATAACGGGTTTCCTGATTGTCCCCTCTTTTATCGCTTCCGTTATCCTGCTCTTGCCTCGCAGCCTCGCACGTTCAAAAACCGCAGAGCTTATCAAATTCTCCAGCGTTACCTCTGACTCTTCTACACGTTTCGACGCTGCCGATAGAAAGGGATAAAGGCACAGATGTGCAGGTTCAGCATGCCATTCCGTCATAATATTAATTATTACTTTTGTTATCAGTAATCAAAAAAGAATAAACTCAATAAATATGTCAGATTACGATTCCACCATCACCCATTTGTCCTTCCCTTCCCATATTCTCAGCGAATACAGCGACACCCCCAGGTTTGAATTGTTCAACTTCTTCTCCAACTGCTCCTTCAGGAACAACGCTATATTCTCGCTCGTTGGATATGATATTATCTCATTTAAGAACTTATGGTCTACGAGTTCAATCACTTCTTCTACCACGGCTTTCACTTCCGAGAAATCGGCCACGCACTCAGTATCCTCCTTCTTATCGCCTTCCACTACCACATCTACTTTATACGTATGCCCATGCAGATTCTTGCATTTTCCGGGATGTCTTGGCAGCGAATGCGCCGCGCTAAAATCCGTTGATACTCCTAATTTCATTTTCCGTTCATAACCACAAGTATTTAAGTCTCTAATCTGAGAGCTATTTAAATAGAAAAAAAAACCAGTTACTCTGATATAATATATAGTTATAATTTAATATGTATTGACAGTGACAGTGATAATAGCAAGTAATGGTAATGGCAATGGGAAAGAAAACAAAAGGCAGGAAACTACGGCTATGCAAAGCGAATAAGCAAAACCGAAGAGTTCCCGCATGGATAATGGTAAAAACGAGCCGCAGGGTGACTACACATCCAAAAAGAAGGCATTGGCGGCGGACAAAGCTGAAAGCGTGAAGTAAGGGGAAAGAGGGAGAAAAGCTACATGGGAGAAGAGACAGGAGCAGGTGGAGGCGAGCGGATTTATACCATCCCATTGAGAAATGTGAAAAAGGCGCCGAGATGGAAAAGGAGTAACCGCGCAATAGCGATAATAACAGAATATTTAGTACAGCATACAAAATTCCAGGATGTCGTTTTAGATTCCGCGATAAACGAGAAGGTGTGGGAGCGAGGCTCACAGAACCCCCCTTCTAGAATAAGAGTGAAGGTAACGGAAGAAGAGGATGTAATCAGGGCTGAGCTGGTAGAATAAATTTTTTAAATACAATAAAAGAAATAAAGTGACGATAAGAAGGAGCGGTAAAGAGACAAAGAGAACATTCAGTATTGATGGCAGCGCGTATGTAGGTGTTTTTGCAATTTCTACCGAATCGGTGCTTCTTTTGCCCTCGCATATATCAGATATTTTAGCGATGGAAATAGGGCGTGCATTGAAGGTAAAAGCACTAAAAACGTCGGTAGCGGAAACGTCTTTAATTGGCTGTTTAGCCGTGGGGAACTCAAATGGGTTTATCTTCTCCCCGTACACACTGGATAGCGAGTTACAGCAAATAGAGGATTTAGTAGGCTCAGAAGGCTCGGGGGAGAAAATTACCCGGCTGCCTGAACGCGATAGGCTAAACGCAGTGGGGAACGTCATATTAGCGAACGATACGGTTGCGCTGGCTCACCCGCGACTATCGGCGAAGACCGTGGAGTTGATAGAGCAAACACTTGACGTAAAGGTTTATAAGGGTACGATAGGTGGATTGAACACCGTGGGGATGGCAGCAGTGGCGACAAATAAAGGCATCTTAGCGCATAGAAATGCCACTAAGGAGGAATTAGAATCCCTGGAAGACATTTTCGAGCTGCCCGCGGAGATAGGCAGTGTTAATTTCGGCGTTCCTCTGATTGGTGCTGCGCTGCTCGCTAACACGAAAGGATACGCAGCCGGAAGTGATACAACCGGCGCGGAGTTAGGAAGAATAGAAGATGCGCTTGGATTTTAAACCACAAGATTACACAGATTTCCTAAGATCTTTTTGGTAAAGCTTTTTGCTTGCAAAAAGGTTTATGCGTCGACCGGGATTTGAACCCGGGCAGTGGGCTTGGAAGGCCCAAGTCATACCTCTAGACCATCGACGCTTTCTGTAGTTATTCATTATTTAACCTTAAATCATATAAGAAGCTTTACCAAAGAAATAATTTTTTCTTTTAGTGCAGGTTTTCTTTTTATTAAAAAGAAAAAGTGCATGCGGAGGTCGCCGAGTGGACAAAGGCGTGAGGTTCAGGGCCTCATCCCGCAGGGGTTCGGGAGTTCGAATCTCCCCCTCCGCATAATTTTACCTGTAGTTTTATATGTAACGTCACACTTATGTGGTGTAGGGTGTGAAAGGCGAAAAAAAGAAAGAATGACAGACAAAAATATGGCTCATTGTAGACACAAAAGCTGCGGTGTTGCGGAAAAAGTATGGTTACCATACGAGAAAGTTGATTTATATAAAAGCAAGAAAAAATAATAAATGGTGTTTGAAATGGAAATGGAAGTAGAAGAGAAGAGTATGGTAAGAGCGATATTAGAAGATGTGGAGGTTCTTAAGGGAAAAGTGGAAGGGATAGAAGGAATGCTTGAAACACTGGTTGAGATATATACGGACGTGTTTTACGAGGTTAAAGAGGATTATTTGAAGAAGTTAGAGAAAATACGAAAAGAAGGGGATTTTGAAACATTCTCGGGTATTAAGGATTTACGGAGATTGATAGAGGAAGATTGAAAGTGTATGGATACAGCTACAGCATCGAAAAGAAGTTGAAAGCAAAGTTAAAGAGAACGTATAAGAAGGATAAGAAGCTTTATGATGCTGTGATAAAAAAGATAGAAGAGATAATGGGGAATCCTCATCGTTACAAGCCGTTGAGGCATGATTTAAAAGGTTCGAGGCGTGTTCATATAGAGAAGTCATTTGTTTTGGTATTTGAAATAGATGAAGCGGAGAAAAACGTTAGATTTCTTGATATGGGGCATCACGATGAGATTTACAGGAAGAAGCACTAAACAACTTTTTTGCTTCGCAAAAAACCTTGACTAAAAACATTTCCAAAGGTTTTTCTTTTAGCACAAACCTTTCTTTCAAACTTTTCTTAAAACTTTTATATGAAGCCTGCACAGCCGGTTACTAATGCTTTCATTGTCATAATATTGCCTTCGCATTCAAAATTCCACAACCCTCTTGTCCTGTCCGGTTATGTCGGCGTTGAATAAAGCTTTTTGGGGCATATTTTTAACTCCTTTTTCCATAGATGTTATCAGAATATAAATTTATCTTAGCATTTAAAAACTTTTTATTCTCTCCTCTCTCTATCTCCTCAAATGGAAATGGAAAATTTTATAAGTAGAATCCCCTATAATTAAGTGAAGGTAGGCAAAGGGAAAAGGGAAAAGGGTATTATCGCTCTTTTACCGGTAATATCTATGCAAAATCAAAAATGAACCGCTAAAATGGAAGAAAGCGAAGCGATAAAGATTTTAGAACGAAACGTGGAGGAGATAATAACGAGGGAAGAATTAGTGGATGCTCTGGCATTAATGGCAAAGTCAAAGTCCGAGTCAGAATCAGGCAGGGAGTTAAGAGCGTATGTAGGATATGAGCCGAGTGGCAGTGTGCACATCGGGCATTTGCCCATATTAAACAAGCTTCGGGAACTGCAACGTATTGGGTTTCACATAATCGTGCTTCTCGCCGATATGCACGCATATCTGAATGAAAAAGGTAGCTTTGAGCAGATAAGGGAAACCGCAGACTACAACAAGAGGTGTTTTGCCGCAGCAGGGTTAAGCGACGAGACCGAGTTCATTTTTGGCTCCTCTTTTCAGATGGAGCAAGAATATATGATGAACGTGTTAAAGCTCGCTACGGTGACGACGGAAAAACGAGCGAGGAGGAGCATGGATGAGCTATCGAGGAGCACGAAAGACCGTAAAGTATCTCAGACGATATACCCGTTGATGCAAGCCATAGATATCGCGTTCCTTAACATAAATGTGGCTGTAGGTGGTATAGACCAGCGGAAAATACACATGCTTGCACGCGAGAACCTGCCGAAGCTGGGTTTTAAACCGCCTATCTGTATCCATACGCCGCTATTAATCGGGTTAGATGGCGAGAAGATGTCTTCATCGCTGGGTAATTACATAGCGGTGCATGAGTCTGAGGAAAGCGTGGAGAAGAAATTGATGGATGCATATTGCCCACCTGAAGTAGCAGACAGCAATCCGATACTGCAAATCTACAAGCACACCTTATTTCCCGATGAAAATATCGGTGCAGTGGAGATAGAAAGGAAAGATAAATACGGCGGCAATATAAATTATATGAGTTATGAGGACTTCAAACGCGATTATGTAGGTGGACGGCTGCACCCGTTAGACGTAAAGACAAATGCAGTGCGATATTTAAATGAGGTCTTGGAGCCTATTAGAAAAGAACTGAAATGAAAATAGTAGTGGGCATAACAGGAGCAAGTGGAGTCATATACGGAATAAGACTGTTAGAAGTGCTAAAAGAGCGAAACATTGCCGATACTCATCTCATTGTATCCGAGCCCGCAAAAAAAATAATCTCTATCGAAACCGAATACGAACTCGATGAGGTATATGCGCTTGCTTCTCACGTGTACGACAATTCCGACTTCACAACAGCGCTAAGTAGCGGGTCCGTGCGGTATGATGGAGCGATAATAGCGCCTTGCAGTATGAAGACGCTGGGCACCATTGCATCGGGCATATCCACCACGCTGGTCGCGAGAGTAGCCGAAATATGCTTAAAGGAAAGTCGAAGATTGGTGATTATTCCACGGGAAACGCCACTCAGTCTTATTCATCTTACGAATATGGTTACGGTAAAGAAAGCAGGCGCTATTATGCTGCCTGCATCGCCAGCATTTTACCACGAGCCAAAAACCGTGCTCGATATGGTTGATTTTATCGTGGCACGCGCACTTGACGTTTTCGGGATTGAACTCGGTGCTGGAAAGCAGGAGGACGATCTAATAAAGCGGTGGAAAGCGATATAAACAAATTAGAGACACAGATTAAGACACAGATTAACGCAGATTAACACAGATGAAAAGAATCAACAAACACGGTTAAACTAAAATAAATCTGCGTAAATCAGTGTAAATCTGCGTCTCAAATAAAAAATACTATAATATAGTTTATCTACATACATTAAATAATGTTGACACGGTCGGTCGGGATAGCCAAGAGGTCTAAGGCGGTAGGTTGCTAACCTACTTCCCCTTATGGGGAGCGAGGGTTCGAATCCCTCTCCCGGCGCTATGCTATGCTATCTATGTTAGGCCCCATCGTGTACGTCTATGAGAAGATATTAAAAAAAGGGATCCTGAATTCCTCTATCCCGGTGAATCACGTTCTCCTTGTGTTAGATGAATCTGACCTTCTTTCCGATACCATAGGAATGGAACAACTGAGGCAGTTCATAAATTGGTGCTATGCCCTGAAGATAAAGATTATAAGTGTTTACATCGGCGTTATTCGCGATGGGGTGGACAAGAACGTGTTAGAAAAAGCATACTCGCACCTCACGGAGAGCATAACAAGGATGCTGAGTAAAGAAAAAGCTTCTATCGCAATATATACGGACGGCCCAGGGCTAGGACCAGGACCGGGAGCAGCGTATAAAAAATCCGTAGAGGGTGCCGATGCAAGTGCAGATAACGAGAGCGACATGCGGAACAAAGAAAGGGAAATAAATATTTCTATCGGGTTGGGCGGGAGAAGCGAGCTGACAAAAGCGATAAAAGAGATTGTAAAGAAGGTAAAAGCAGGTGAAATAGAGCCCGAAGAGATAGACGAGAAATTGATAGAATCGGAGTTGATATTCAAGTCAGACCCCGATCTCGTTATCAGGTCGGGCACAACGCGTTTAACCGATTTCTTGATTTGGCAATCGGTGTACAGCGAATTTTATTTCACGGACATTAATTGGCGGAAATTCAGGAAGATAGACCTGCTTCGTGCTGTACGCGATTTTCAGTTACGCAAAAGACGATTTGGACAGTGAATAATCATGTATTTATTCACCGCCGAGATCGCGGAGAGCGCTGAGACGACAATTTTTTTTCCTGATTCTCTGTGCTCTCTGCGTGCTCAGCGGTAAACAATCGCAAAATTATAACTCAACGAAGTGCATTTTCCTCGTCCATACACTTACCGCTTTTCTCGCCTGTTCTGGATTGGCAAAATTAGCCTCTATGGCGTCGTCATCTCCGGGATCCCCTATAAAAGGGTCTATTGTTCTCTTCTCTACATCCGCCACCCATATCATTGCGGCACCCGCGTCATGCTCGCGTAAGAACGAGATAAAAGGAGCAGGCGTCTTCTCTGTTGGAACAACAATTACGTTTACGTTTTCCTGCTCATCCTCTGCTTCTGTGTTCTCCATTTCGTCTACAAACTGAGGAACAAACGTTATCGAGGGGAAAATGAAGATGTGCATGCTTTTATGCCCGTTTTGATTTTTGTACTTGTTCACCGCTATCATCTCGATATGCCCCTTTTTAGGCTCCATGTTTTCTACCTGATAGCCGCATCGTTCCATAAAATCTTTCACCACATGCTTTAACGCACTCGGGGGGCTCCGTATCCTTGCCCAGCGTAAAAAAGCCGCCTCCAGCTCATTACTCATGTATCTATGCGTTGGCACGCAGTAAAACACCTCTCCTTGATAATTTATCCGTGTATGCATGTCAGGAGAAAAAACAGAGACCTTTTCGGTACTTGTTATGCTTTTGAAAATCACGTCTTCCAAAGTTCCGTTCAATTTCGTCTCCAGATCGGCTCTTTCGGCACCAGTGAGCAGCGATTTTATACTTTCGTGTATCTTCAAAACGAGTTCGCCTTCGGATATTACGTTGTACGCCGACAAATAAGCAGCGAGTTCGTCAAACACCTTCAATAAAGCATCGTGTGTCATTTCATATCCTCCGTGATTATCATTAATATCATATTAAAGGTAGAAAATATAAACACAGAAAAATGGTCGAAAAATTTGCACATCGTATTGCAGACATAGATATTTCAGGCATAAGGAAAGCATTCGAAACCGCATCTGGCGACTTCTTCAACCTGGGTCTCGGTGAACCTGACTTCGATACACCGGCGCATGTAAAGGAAGCCGCTATACGAGCACTTAACGCTGGATTTACCTCTTATACCTCTAATAAAGGCATTGGAGAACTGAGAGCGGCGATATGCGACAAGTTCAAACGAGATAACGATTTTTCTGTTAGCCCTGAAGAGATAATAGTTACGGCTGGTGCGAGCGAAGCGTTGCATATAGCACTCCTTGCAGTTGTAGAAAGAGGAGATGAGGTGCTGATACCGAATCCCGGGTTTGTTTCATTCGCACCACTAACGAAATTGGCAGAGGCGAGGCCAGTCGGTGTCCCGCTAAGCGAAAGCGAAGACTTCACGATGCCTTCTGAAGCAGTAAAGGAAAAAATCACGCCAAAAACAAAAGCGATGATAATAAATTCCCCTGCTAATCCCACGGGTGCGGTGGAAACCGAGGAGAACATAAAAGCACTCGTTGACGTCGCCCACGACCACCACATAACCATCATTTCCGATGAGGTTTATGAGCATCTTATTTACGATGGCTTGAAGCACACAAGCCCCGCGAGGTTCTCTGACGCGGGAGTCATCACGGTGAATGCGGTCTCAAAGACATACGCAATGACCGGGTTCAGACTGGGCTATCTTGCAGCTCGTGAAGAATACGTAGAGCAAATGCTGAAAATCCATCAGTATATTCAAGCCTGCGCATCTTCCATTTCGCAACACGCTGCGTTGGCTGCTATTTCAGGTCCACAGGACGGTGTAGCAGAGATGAGAAGCGAGTTCAAAAGAAGACGCGATTTTGCCGTTGATGCTCTTCACGATATGGCGATGACGTTCAACACGCCAAAAGGAGCTTTTTATATCTTCCCTCGTGTAGGTGATGAGCAAGAATTTGTAGATACGTTGAAGCAGAGAGGGGTAATAGTCACACCAGGGTCGGCATTTGGAACTATGGGCAAGAATCACGTGAGAATATCGTATGCTGCGAGTTTTGATGATTTAAAGCGAGCTTTTGCAATAATGAATGAGGTAGTGGGTACTATCTAAAAATATAGTGATTTATCACCGCGGAGAGCGCCGAGCACACAGAGTTTTTAGACGGTTACAATCATTGCTCAGTTTTTTCTGGTGTCTCTGCGCTCTCTGTGTGCCTTGTGGTGAAATTTAAGAATATAGCAATTCCACTAGAAAATTCATTCGACAGTGCTAGGTAGTGATTTTTTTAGATGAATCGGGCAAATACACCCCCATCCCCTATTGGCTATTGGCTATTGGCTATTGGCTATTGGCTATTCCCCAAGTCCTTTATAAGGTCGTCTCATCTGCTTACCACATCTCAGACAAGTTGTCGTGATATAATCGCCTCGTAGGCGAATGCGTGCATTTTCACCCGGGACTAAGAAGGCATAACAACCGTTACAAATCCGCATCTTTAACTGATGTGGTATCTGCACCCTGTACCGCATCCCAATTTTTCGCGCAAGCTGCACGTATCTATCACTCCTCCTGCTTCTCCCTTTCATCTTATTTTCTCTCGCATCGGCTTCTGCGAGTTCGAACAGCCGCTCTATCCGCTGTAAGGCAATGTCTTCTATTCTTCCTTTTCTACTCCTTTTCTTCATAATTTCAATCCAAATATTCTTAGTAAAGAGAAACTTAAAAGAGAAATTGCATTTTATGGATATAGCCACCAGAAATGAAAGAAGAAGAAAGGAATAAAAAGCTCAAAACGGCAAGAACCATAGCGGATTATCAATTTGGCCGCGGTGCCGGTGAAACCCTGTTCCCTGATACGGATACCTTGGAATTTATGCTCTCAAAGACAAGAAGAATATCGCAGATAAAAGATAATCTTCTCGGAACGCGAATAGCAACCTTGAGGAGCGTTGACGGACTACTAACGCTGAGTATAGAAGGAGCAAAAAGATTGCATCGGTTTTTTGAATATCCAGGAATACGTGTGGTTATGAACGAAGAGAGCAGTGAATTTATAAAGGACGGGGGAACCGCGTTTTGCAAACACTTAATAGACGCTGACCCCGCGATACGGGCTTACGATGAGGTCATATTGGTGGATGAGCACGATAATCTACTTGCCACGGGAAAAGCTATGCTATCGGGAGAAGAGATGAAAAAGTTCGAGCATGGTGTAGCAGTAAAAGTGAGATATGGTGCCTCACAGGGCTAAGCTTATATTATAGTATAACAAACAATAATATGCCTTTGGTAAAGCTTTTTTTGTAGATAACAAGGAAAAACGAATGAGGGTGGAGATGGAGAGAGAGAGGGGTAAAATTCCGATAGAAGGAGCAATCGGGGACGAGCTAAGAAAGGGCGGGCTAAGTCTCTGTACCGCAGAATCTTGCACGGGTGGTCTGCTATCGCATAGAATAACAAATGTCTCGGGAAGTTCAGACTATTATAAAGGCGGCGTCGTGGCTTATTCAAATGAGGTAAAGCAAAAAATCCTACACGTTGCTGAGAAGACCCTAAAAGAAAAAGGCGCGGTGAGTGCAGCGTGCGCGCGTGAGATGTCGAGCGGAGTAATAAATCTGCTGGATGCCAATATTGGGATTGCAACCACTGGCATTGCTGGACCCACTGGGGGAACGCCGGACAAACCCGTTGGATTAGTTTATATAGCATTGGCAACAAAGGAATACGTCTACCATGAGAAACATATCTTCCAGGGGGATAGGGGAGAGAACAAACGCGAAGCGGTAGACGCTGCACTTGAGATGTTAAAAGCATCTCTAAAAAGGGCTCGTAGCTCAGAAAGGTAGAGCAGCGGGCTTTTAACCCGTCGGTCGCGGGTTCAAATCCCGTCGAGCCCGTTAGTATACTCAAAACAAATGAAAAAGGGAAAAATTTCTATACTCGAACATGAATTGGTACCCAAGCACGAGATAATGGGGGCAGAAGAGATAAAGGAGCTCTTGGACAAATATAAAATAAAAAGGGTACAATTGCCTAAGATAAAATTATCTGACCCTGTGATAAAGGAGATAAAAGCAGATGCGGGCGATGTAGTGAAAATAAAAAGGCAAAGCAGAACAGCGGGAACGGCATTATTTTACCGATTGGTTATCGAATAGAACAGAATAAAATAAAACGAAAGGAAAGAGGATGTGATGGGAGATATATGATAGACCGTAGCGTTATTTCAAAAGCATACTTAAAGGGTGGGAAAATAGCACAGCATCAGCTCGATTCTTTTAATTATTTCCTCGAGCACGGCATGCAAAAAATAATAGATGAGCAGCCGTATGTAGAAACTTCCATATCGGGTGAAGATGAAAAAGGAAGGTATAAAATGGGTGTAAGGCTCGGTAAAATAACGGTGGGCAAGCCAAAGACAAGCGAAGCAGATGGTTCTTATGAATCAATTTTCCCTGCACAGGCGAGATTAAGGAATTTACACTATTCCGCCCCCATATATCTGGGAATGCAGTTGGTAAAGAAATACGAAAGCCGTGAAACAGAGGCAGAGGCAGGGACAGCAGCGGAAACAGAGATAGAAGCAGAAGGCGAGGAGGAAAAAATTGAAATTGGCAGCTTACCAATTATGCTGAAATCAAAAAGATGCAACCTTTACGGGCTTTCCGAGCAGGAGTTGATTGATAACGGCGAAGACCCTCTTGACCCTGGAGGCTATTTCATCCTGAATGGTTCCGAGCACGTAATAATCACGCTGGAAGACCTCGCGCCAAACCGGATATTTGTGAATTTCGAGGAGAAATACGGGATTAAAAACGCCGTTTCTAAGGTGTTTTCTCTTAAACAGGGATTCCGTGTGCCCACACGTGTGGAGATAAGTAAAAAAGGCACGCTTGAGGTCTCTTTTCCCGCTGTCGGTCGGAAAATAGAGTTCGTTATGCTTATGCGAGCGTTGGGACTCGAAAGTGAGGAGGAGATATTAAGAGCCGTCTCCGATGACCCACAAATACGTAAATACATCCGTGACGATAACATAGAAGAGAGCGAGATACATACAAAAGAGGAAGCAATAGATAAGCTGGGTCGTAAAGTCGCATCCACGCAGGCAAAGGAGTACCGAGAGAGGCGCATTAATTATATCTTCGACCGTTATTTCCTCCCTCACCTTGACACGTGGATAGCGAAGGCGCATTTCATAGGAAGAATGGCAGAATCATGTTATGAACTTTCTCTGGGCAGGAGGGACGAAGATGATAAAGACCATTATGCAAATAAACGACTGAAACTCGCAGGCGACCTGATGGAGGACCTCTTCAGGGTCTCGTTCACAAGGTTGGTACGCGATATGCGGTATCAACTGGAACGTGCGAATATGCGAAACCGCGAATTAAAAATCAGCACTGCTATTCGGACGGATGTGCTCACTGAGCGAATACGGCATGCATTGTCAACCGGGAATTGGGTAGGTGGCAGAGGAGGTGTTTCTCAATTGCTGGAAAGGAGCAATTACATAGCTACGTTGAGCCATCTGAGACGGATAATTTCTCCCCTAACAAGGGCGCAGCCGCACTTTGAAGCGCGTGATTTGCATCCCACTCAATGGGGGAAAATCTGTCCAACTGAGACGCCGGAAGGTCCCAATTGCGGTTTGGTGAAGAATTTCTCGCAGATGGTTGAATTATCCGTAGGAGAAGATCACGAGAACTTCAAAAATACGTTATTTGAACTCGGTGTTATCCCCCCTGCTCGCTCTTTACAAATAAGTGCTGAAAACCGAGCTCGTGTGTTCGTGAATGGCGATTTCGTTGGATTCTCAACCGAGCCTGATACATTCGTGGAGGCAGTGAGAAAAAAGAGAAGAAAGGGTGAACTATCATCTCAGGTGAATGTCGCCTATTATAGGGATAGAAAAGACATAATGATAAATTCTGATAGGGGGAGGGCGAGAAGACCAGTTATAATAATAAACAACGGAATTCCTCTGCTTACAGAATCGCACATCGAGAAACTAAGAAAAGGCGATATGGACTTCGATGGACTGGTAAAGGCAGGTGTAATCGAGTATTTAGACGCAGAAGAGGAGGAGAATGCACTGATAGCACTAAACGAAGAGGATTTAACAAAAGCAAATGGAGGGGATGAGTACACGTATACGCATCTGGAAATAGACCCATCTTTGATTTTGGGCATTGTTGCAGGGTTAATTCCGTATCCTGACCATAATTCGTCACCGCGTAATACAATGGGCTGTGCGATGTTGAAGCAATCTTTAGGGCTGTCAACGGCAAACTATAAACCACGTGCTGATACCCGGGTACATCTTTTGCAGTCTCCGCAGAATCCGATAGTAAAAACAAGGACTGCAGATCTTATTTCTCATGATAAAAGACCGGCGGGGCAGAATTTTGTCGTTGCTGTTTTAAGCTATGCCGGGTATAATATGGAAGATGCATTGATTTTTAACCGCGCTGCAATAAACCGCGGATTGGGAAGAAGCCATTTCTTCAGATGCTATGAAGGTGAAGAGAGACGGTATCCCGGTGGGGAGGTGGATAGATTTGAGATACCGGATATGGAGATTGGAGGCGTGAGGAGCCATGAAGCGTATAGCCAGCTTGACGAGGATGGGATAATAAATTCGGAAACGGAAGTGGCACCAAACGATGTATTAATAGGGAAGACAAGCCCACCAAGGTTTTTAGAGGAAAGCACGGAACTTCTAAGTCCTTTAGAAAGAAGAGATACTTCCATTTGTACTCGCTCTAACGAGCAGGGGACAGTAGATTCGGTTGTGCTTATGGAATCGAGCAGCAGCAGACGTTTATCTAAACTCAGTGTTCGAGACCAGAAGATACCGGAGGTAGGTGATAAATTCGCATCCCGACACGGTCAGAAGGGCGTGATAGGCCTAATTGTGCCGCCGGAGGATATGCCATTTACAGAAGGAGGAATCATTCCTGATATGATTCTAAACCCTCATGCTATTCCATCGAGGATGACGGTGGGGCACGTGCTGGAGATGATGGGCGGGAAAGTGGGCGCGTTAGAAGGGAGAGCCATAGATGGAACCGCTTTTACTGGTGAGCCCGAGGAAGACTTAAGAAATGCGCTTAAGCGTGCTGGGTTTTCATCTGCGGGTACGGAAGTGATGTACAATGGAACAACCGGTGAGAAAATAAAAGCCGATGTCTTTATTGGCGTTGTGTATTATCAAAAGCTATACCACCTGGTATCGGCAAAGATGCATGCACGTGCAAGGGGCCCCGTGCAGATATTAACAAGGCAACCTACAGAGGGGAAAGCAAGAGAAGGCGGGCTTCGTTTCGGCGAGATGGAAAGGGACGTACTGATAGGCTATGGAGCTGCGATTTCGCTGAAGGACCGATTATTGGATGAATCTGACCGCGTTGTTGAACTGGTCTGTGGACATTGTGGCATGATTGCATCGAAGGACCAGAAAACAGGGTCCGTATATTGTCCAAACTGTGGTGCGGACACCGATATATACCCTGTGGAGATGAGTTATGCATTCAAGCTTCTGCTGGATGAGCTGAAAGTGCTGTGTATCGCACCGAGACTGGAATTAGAGGAGACGGTGTGAACGAAAATGAGAACGAAAAGAATAAAAGGGATAAAATTCGGACTGCTATCGCCAAAGGAGATAAGGAAGATGAGTGCTTCGAAGATAATCACTGCTGATACCTACGGTGAAGACGGCTTTCCCATAGAGATGGGGTTGGTGAACCAGCGGCTTGGAGTTATTGACCCTGGATTGAGATGCAAAACATGCGGTGGTCGAATGGGTGAATGTCCCGGTCATTTCGGGCACATCGAGCTTGCTGCACCTGTTATACACATAGGCTATGCAAAGTTGATTTATCGGATGCTGAGTGCGACATGCAGGGAGTGTGGCGGGGTTTTGCTGGAAGATGCGTATTTTCTGTTCTCCGTCTCTGATACGGAGTTAGAACACGACTTGAAGCGAGAAATCATCTCGGAGAAATGGCACAAGGAATTCGGTGACAGCGGCTTCCCGCTTTCGACTAACGCCAGCATCACAAAAGAGAAAAACGACGAATGGGCAATAACCGATAAGGAACTATTTATTATCAGGAAAGAGGCAGGAAAACTAAACGTTTACGATGCGGGCGAAAAGGGGCGTTTTTTAAATGATATAGAACTGCGAAAGAAGCAGCCCGGCGTTGGCGAAGTGGTGAAGCGTATGTTCAAAGAAGCAGCGAAACACACCGTATGCAGTCATTGCGGGGACCATTTATTCGATTTCGCCGCGGATGCGAGATTAGAGAATAGCTTAAACAAAGGTGAAGATGTTATTTCAAAAGAATTGAGGAGAAAGTTCGCTACTGAGGGACATGCGCTCAGCAAAAATCCGTCCATTAAAAAGGTAACAGACAATAAATGGCTGATAACTGACAAAGACAAGAGATACATCATCAAAAAAGGAAATGGCAAGCTAACTGTTGACTGTGGCACACCTCAGCGAGTCATAAAATTCGATAAACCCTCTTCATACATAGAGATAGACGAAAAAGAGAGAAAGCGTAGATTAATGCCCAGTGATGTGCGAGAACGACTTGAAAAAATACCTGATGAAGATATACCTCTCTTCGGAATGACCCCGAAAAGTGCGAGACCCGAGTGGATGGTTCTTACTGTATTGCCCGTTCCTCCTGTAACCGCAAGACCTTCTATCACGTTAGAGAGTGGACAACGAAGCGAGGATGACCTAACGCATAAATTGGTAGACATCATACGAATCAACCACCGATTTATGGACAATCGTGCTGCTGGTGCGCCACAATTAATAATTGAAGACCTCTGGGAACTTCTTCAATATCACATAAGTACCTATCTCAATAACGAAATTGCGGGTATACCACCTGCGAGGCATAGAAGTGGAAGACCACTTAAGACAATGACACAGCGACTAAAAGGAAAAGAAGGCAGATTCAGGGGGTCGTTATCGGGAAAACGCGTTAATTTCTCCGCTCGAACGGTTATATCACCCGCTCCTGATATAGATATAGACGAAGTCGGTGTGCCCGAAGCGATAGCAAAAGAGTTGACTGTCAACGTTAACGTTACTGAAAGAAACATTGACCTCCTGAAGGAAACCGTAAGAAGGGGAAACGAACATCCGGGTGCGAATTATGTACGAAGAGCAGATGGTAAAAAGGTAAAAATAACAGAGACCAATTACGAGACGTTAGTAGAGGAGCTGGACATTGGGTGGAAGGTGGAAAGACATCTCCGTGACCGGGACATCGTGCTGTTCAACAGACAGCCCTCGCTACATAGAATGAGCATAATGGCACACTATGTGCGTGTGATGTCCGGTAAGACATTCAGGTTAAATCCCACCGTTTGCCCGCCCTACAACGCTGATTATGACGGTGATGAGATGAACCTTCACGTATTGCAGACCGAAGAAGCGAGGGCAGAAGCGAAGATCTTGATGGCTGTACAGCACAACATAATATCACCCCGATTTAGTAGACCCATTATAGGTGGTATCCACGACCACGTCTCAAGTCTGTTTTTACTTACGTATGGAGAAAAGAAATTTGACCGTGAAGAAACGCTGGAGATACTGAAGGGGATAGACATAGACAGTTTAAGAGAGCCTGCGGGAACTTTTAGGTCTGAGGTTTCAGGTTTGGGGTCTGAGGACATACCTTACTGGACAGGGAAACAGATATTCAGCATGATACTACCCGCGGGATTGAATTTACAATTTCAGGGTAAGGTCGGTGGGGTTACGATACGAGACGGGAATCTGGAATCGGGCGTGATAGACGAAATAGCAGTGGGCTCATTCAAGGGGAAAATAATTGACCGGATGGTCAGACAATACGGAGAAGAAGCAGCGAAAAAGTTTATAAACGATCTCGCTCGGCTTGCTACCAATTATATTCTGCGTGCTGGTTTTAGCTTTGGCATAAGTGATGAGGACATACCGAAAGAAGGGGAGCAGCAAATAAAAAAAGAGGCGATGCGTGAGGCGGAGCACAAAGTTGACGAGTTGATAAAGGCGTATGAGGCGGAAGAGCTAGAGGCTTTACCCGGTAGGTCGATAGAGGAGACATTAGAACTGCGGATAATGGAGACTCTTGGTCGTGCAAGAGATGAGGCAGGGGGCATCGCAGAGCGGTATCTCGGAATAGAAAACGCAGGTGTGCTTATGGCAAAGTCAGGTGCCCGTGGCTCACTGCTCAATTTAACGCAAATGGCTGCCTGTGTGGGGCAGCAATCCGTCAGGGGCGAAAGGATAAAAAGGGGATATAGAGGGAGAACGCTGCCTCATTTTAAACATGCTGATCGCGGTGCAAAGGCACATGGTTTTGTAAAACCTTCTTTCAAGGAAGGGTTATCGCCAACTGAATATTTCTTCCACGCTGTTGGCGGGCGAGAAGCATTAGTGGATACCGCAGTCCGTACCTCACAGAGTGGATACTTCCAGAGGCGGCTTATTAATGCTTTACTTGACCTCGAAGTGAAAGAAGATGAAACGGTAAGGGAAACAAGGGATACAATCGTGCAATTTAAATATGGCGAAGATGGCGTGGACCCTTCCGCATGTGAATATGGTAAAGTGGTAGACATAGATGAGATAATAAAAGACGTAATGGCAGGAACAGGGGCATAAACATAATGGTTATGCAAACAAAGGAAGAAATAACGAAAGAATTGACGAGAGCAGGAGTAGAGGAAGAGATAGCAGAACTAATAGGGGATGAGTTTATGCTGGCAGAGCTAACTGCGGGGCTCGATAAACTATTAGACTCCGGGGAGGTAGAAGGGGGATGCGCAGAAGATATAATAAGAATGGCGGGCAGGGAAGAGGAAGGCGAGATAAAATTAGGGGACATAGAGCTAAAGGTGAATGAAAGCGAGATACCAAAACGCATAAAAGACGAATTAAAGAAGAAGTTAAGGGCTATAAGAATAGAACTAAACAGTGAAAAGATGGATGCGATTTTAAATGGAGTCGCAGAGAAATATAACAAAGCAAAGGTGGCGCCACGGGAAGCGGTTGGAATAGTCGCAGCGCAGTCTATCGGCGAGCCGGGAACTCAGATGACACTGCGAACTTTTCATTACGCGGGTGTTGGTGCGATATACATAACGCTTGGATTACCGCGAATAATAGAGGTATTAGATGCAAGGAAAAAACCTTCTACACCGGCAATGAAGATAAAGTTAACCGGGGAGTATGCACGGAATAGAAACAAGGCAGAGGAACTGGCAAGAGAAATAGAAAAGACATATATAAGGGATATAAAAAGCGAAATAGACGTGTCCCGAGAGGATATGTCGGTGTGGGTTTCGCTACGCGAAAAGGAATTGAAGAGAAGGCATGTAGAAAAAGAAGAAGTAAAAGAAAAAATAGATGGTATGGATTCGGATGTGCACGTAGAGGAAACGGAAGATGGCAAATTGCGAATACATGTGCCGAATAAGCCCTACCACGAGTTGCGAAAGCTTGAGAAGGATCTGAATAACCTATCGGTGAAGGGAATAGAAGGAATAATGCGTGGAATAGTGAGAAGAGAAAACGAAGGAGATGGGGAATATATGCTGTACACCGAGGGCTCGGCACTGAAAAAGGTGTGGGGGATTGAAGGCGTAGATTTCAACAGGACAACAACGAACAACATAGCGGAAATAGCAGATGTTCTGGGCATAGAAGCAGCTCGTAATGCGATAATTGATGAGATGATGAATACATTAGAGGAGCAGGGGTTGGACGTGGATGCCCGCCATGTAACGTTAATTGCTGATGCAATGACGATGGATGGTGAAGTGAAGTCGATAGGGCGGCATGGGTTAGCAGGAGGGAAAGTTTCAGTTCTCTCAAGAGCCGCTTTTGAGGTTACCGTGGACAATCTACTGGAGGCAGCTATGTATGGAGAAACGGATGAGTTAAAAGGCGTTACGGAAAACGTGATTGTGGGACAACCCATAAAATTGGGAACAGGAGCAATAGAATTGGTAGCAAGAGGAGGCTAAAAGCGGATAAAATGGCAGAGATAAAAACCAAGTCAGTTGAAATTTCCGATACGAACAGAGAATTACAAAAAGTGCTAAAAAGCGGTAAAGTATTGATAGGCACAAATGAGACATTAAAAGCGCTGAGGGGGAAAGAAAAAGAAGTAAAGGTGGTCATTTACGCTTCTAACTGCCCGGAAAAGATAAAAGAGGGATTCAAAGAGGTAACTAAGCAGAAAAAAGGAAATGTCCCTTTTTATGAATATCCCGTTAATAGCCTTGAACTTGGGCTTGCATGTGGTAAACCTTATTCGATAGCTTCTTTATGCATTCTTGATACAGGGAAATCGGACATATTACGGCATATTGAAAAAGAAAAAAAAAGGTGATGGAAAGTGACCGTGAAGTTAGATACTGAGGGAATAGGGTGTATCGGAGTATTTGAGCGTCTTACAGGAGCAGGAGTTAAGGATTGCCTGGTGAATAACGAAGAGAACAAGGTGACACTGGTGATAAAAAATGGGGACATGAGCTTAGCGATAGGTAAGGGCGGCTCGAATGTAACCAAGGTAAAAAAGCTGTTAAGAAAGGAGATAGAGCTTGTGGAGCACTCCGCAGATGTAAAGGAATTCATAGAAAACCTGCTTCGCCCTGCTTATGTGAAGAGCGTAGAGCTGTTGACCAGAAATGGGCAAAGATGTGCATACGTGCAGGTTTTCAATAAAGACAAGGGCATTGCAATAGGAAGGAACGGCGAGAAGATAAAGAAGGTAAAGGTATTAGTAAAAAGAAATCAAGATATAGATAACGTGATAATAGTATAGTGTAGAGAGGTGTGAGGTGTGAGTGGTCAGGTGGCTCAAACCCCCAACCTAAAACATCAAACCTGTACAAACTGAGGTAAGATATAAGATGGGAAGAGGACTATGCGCAGCAAGGAAGGTGAAGGAGAGCAAAAGGAAGTCCAGGTGGAAGAATCCTAGCTTTGTTCGAAGAGCATTGAAATCGGCTAAGAAAGCTGACCCTATGGAGGGGGCGCACATGGCACGGGCTATTGTCCTGGAGAAGGTAGGGATAGAAGCGAAACAGCCGAATTCCGCAATACGCAAATGCGTTCGTGTTCAGTTAATCAAAAATGGCAAGCAGGTTACCGCTTTTTGCCCCGGAGATGGTGCAATAAAGTTTATAGACGAGCATGACGAGGTATTGATAGTGGGAATGGGAGGAAGAAAAGGGAGGTCGTATGGAGACCTCTCAGGTGTAAGGTTCAAGGTGGTGGCGGTAACGGACATCGCATTAGATCAATTAATAAGTGGAAAGAAGGAGAAAGTTCTCAGGTAGATGGTGTGTGGGTGGAAATGGCATTAGATAAAATATTTGATAGATGGGACATTTCGGAAGTGGAAATACAGGATATAGGCGTGGAAAGGCACGTCAGTCTCCAGCCGGTATCTATGCTGCATAGTGGGGGCAGACATGCAAAACAGCAGTTTGAGCAAGCAAAAGTTTGCGTGGTTGAGCGGCTAATTAACAAATTAATGCGAACGGAAAGGAACACGGGAAAGAAACTAAAAGCATACAAAATTGTCAAGAATGCTTTTGAGTTGATTTATGAACGCACAAAGGAGAATCCTGTTCAGTTGCTTGTGCATGCAATTCAAAACGCGGGTCCGAGGGAAGAGACAATCAGACTGCGATTTGGCGGTATAATGGTTCCAAAGCCCGTGGATGTAACCTCGCAAAGAAAAGTAGACCTGGCACTGCTGTTCATCGCGCATGGGTCAGAGAAATGCGCATTTAAGACCCGGCGAAGTATAGAGCAATGCCTTGCGGATGAGATAATAAATGCGGCAAAAAACAAGAAATGCCATTCGATAAGCAAAAAGGAGGAGAAAGAACGGATGGCAAGGGCAGCGAGGTAAAATTCGTGAGCCTCGACGAAAATTATAACCACAGATTACACAGATTAGCACAGATTATAGTCACTATACCCAGTACTTAAGTACGGAGCCTGTACTTAAGCACGAGTGCCAATGACCTAAACCACACTATTGATTACAGGTATGACATAGGTATATAAGAGCTTTTCGCCTTTTTATTTTTGATGCTTCCCTCCAAATAGCTACTCATAAAGCGTTATGTACCAGGTTTTGTGCGTCTTTTCCTTTTCCTCATTTATCACAACTACCGGCATAGCCCCTGCCCCTGTTTTCTCGTGGAAATCTGTGTAATCTTGTGGTTAATTATTTTCGGAATGACTTTATTTCAATCCTCATCTACGCTTCGTATTCCGTTTCGCAAACAGAGAAGGCAAATGGATTGCGTAAGAACCATTCTCTTTTATCCCCATTACTATCTCTTTTCTCTCTAATAACGCATCTAAATTGAGCTCATACACGCCCGGGCTCAAAATCCTTAAGCTCTCTATTTTCTCCTCTTCTTCCGAGGATGGCAGTTTCCCCTCTATTTTTATCCTGTCCACCAACTCGGCTGCGGTTATCTCCTCGCCTTCTTTTAGATACAGAAAAAGAGTCCCGCCACACTCAGGGCAGCCCCGCAACATCTCTTTCGTTAGCTTTTCAAATGTCTTTCCGCATTTCAAACATTTATGCATTTTATGTTGCCGAAATGATCGCACTTATCAAATCATTCTCTTTCTTTATCGTGCGCATCGTATTTGCGGGTCCTATTACGGTAAGCCGTGTCTTTCTTCGCAGATTTAAAAACCCCCTTTTGGTTGGATACCCATTCATCTCTATTCCCGGGAAGTCGTCGTTTACTTCCGCCATTGTGAGCTCTATCAACTTCATCTGCTCCTCTGACGTCAGACCACCTTCCAGCACCACTATATTCCCGGATTTCACGCCATCTAACACAAATCTCAGCTTCTCCATTGACCCCATTGAATTTATTTTATCTTCCGAGACCAGGTCCATCTTTACTTCCATTTTACCCGAACCTCCTTGCCATTTCCTCATACAACTTCTCCATGTTCTCTCCTTTCAGTGCAGAAATAGGAATGACGAGGTGCTGAGGAAAAGCATTCATTATCCTTTCGGGAGCGGCATCTGCTAAGTCCACTTTATTTGCCGCGATAATAATGGGCGTGCCTCGTGCTTCCATATTACCGATGATTATCACGTTAGTTTGCGTATATGGGTCTTCCGTAGCGTCCATCAGGAGCACAACGCCGTCAATATCGTCGAGCCACTTTATCGCCTCTATAACACCTTCAGTCGCCTCCTTCGCCCTCTTTTTCGCCTCTTCCTCTTCCAATCCATAAGCCATAAAGTCGTGAAAATCTATTTTTGTCGCTAATCCCGGTGTATCTACCACATCCAGCTTCAACTTCCCTTTTGCTCGTTCTTTTCTTCCTTTTACCTTTGACTCCGGGTCTGAACCGTGATTTGGATCGGGACTTTGCACCGATTTCGATTTCAGGTCTACCATTATGCCACTTCTCCTGACCGCTCTTCTCGTTTCGTGTGGTACATCCGAAGTTGAACCTATATCCTCGTTCTCATCCATAAAAGTATGGATTATTCTATTCGCTAAAGTAGTTTTCCCGGCATTTGGCGGTCCATAAATGCCGATTTTCGGCGTTTTCCTCCTGAAAAAGAAAGCCATTACTAACCTTAATAAAATCCCTTTCCCTCTTTTCTTCGGCTTCATCGCTTTACTCCAAAATATGCGCTTATACACTTAAATTTAATATGTTTACTCGTTCATACAAAATATCTTTAACTTAAATAAATCCGCGTAAATCCGCGTAAATCAGTGCCTTAAGTAGAAGGAAGTTATAGTTTATATACAAGAACAGAAGCAGGAGACAATTGCGGTGTGTTCTGATTCTGATAGCGAGGACGAAAAATTGGTTGAGATAAAAGGAACAGAAGAGGTAATACGTGTGCGTACTCCCAAAAAAGGGAAGCGAGAAGTGTTAGCCATAGTCGAGAAGATGTTAGGCGGGAGAAGAGTGACAGTGCAATGTATGGATGGAATCGAAAGAATGGCGCGAATACCGGGAAGATTAAAGCGGAGACAATGGGTAAAGGTCGGTGATGTAGTAATAATAGTTCCTTGGGACTTTCAAGATGAAAAGGCAGAGCTCATTTATCGGTATAAAAGACCACAGGCGGAATGGTTAAGAAAGAAGGGTTATTTGAAGTAGAGAAATGGCTGAAAAGAGAGGAGAAGCCATTACCCAAAGGTAAAAAGAGGAAAAAGGATTATCGCGATAGAAAAACTGAGCTATACGTCCTTGACATCCCAACTTTGGAAACGCTGTATAAATTCTCAAAACGGGGAATAATAAAAGCATTGGGCGGTCCTGTAAGTAGAGGTAAGGAAGCCGTCATATTTCATGCGATAGGAGCAGAAGAGGAGGAATTGGCGATAAAGATATACAAAATAAGCACCTCTAATTTCCATGTTATGCTCGACTATATTATCGGCGACCCCAGGTTTGAGAACATAAAGAGGGACCGCAGAAGCATCGTATTTGCATGGGCACGAAAAGAGTATAAGAATCTAAAAAGAGCTTTTGATGCCGGGGTCAGCGTTCCCGAGCCGATTGCGTATGATAAAAACGTATTGATAATGGAGTTTATAGGAAAAGAAGAGATAGCAGCACCGAGATTGAAGGACATTCCTGTAGAAGTGCTTGAGCTTGATTTTGACCTCGAAGAGCTCTTTTGGCGTATCATCTCTGAGATAAAGACACTGTATAATCGCGGGAGGTTGGTGCATGCAGACCTCAGTGAGTTCAACATATTGATGAAAGGATATGAGAATGTAGATGTAAATGCGGGTAAAATAGAGCCTGTATTGATAGATATGGGGCAGTCCCTGCTTTTGGAGCATCCTAATGCTGATGCCTTCCTCAAGCGAGACGTGAAAAATATCGTTGTGTTCTTCAATAAATTAGGTTTAAAGTGTTCAGAAGCGGAAGCAATGAAGAAGATAAAAGGGTAAGAGGAATGTCAATCACCACAGATTACACGGATTTCTCGGATTAATTAATAAACCACGAGAATTCACAAGATTAACACAAGAAAACAGAAAATAAATTATTGACACAGATTAATGCAGATTGACACGGATGAAAGGAGCAATGCCGTTAAAAATACCCCACTTGCCCAACAAAAAGAAAAAAAACCGTGTAAATCAGTGTCTTAAATAGAAGGAAGCTATAGTTTATAATCAGTGCAATCGGTGGTCAAAAAAAAATGGTAACACAGTATGTCAGGATTCCGCAGGATAGAATTGGCGTGCTAATTGGACATAACGGAATCGTAAAGGAGAATATAGAGAAAAAATCAGATAGCCGGATAGAAGTAGATAGTACGGAAGGAGAAGTGTATATAGAAGGTATCGAGGACGGAGACCCCCTGAAGGTACTCAGAGTTGCAGACGTGATAAATGCGATAGGCAGGGGTTTTTCACCTGAAAATGCGTTCTTACTTCTTGATGACGAGTCTCTTTTATTCGACGTTGTTTCTATCGCTCATCTCACGCCAAAGACACTGAAGAGGATAAAGGGACGTGTAATAGGTCGAAATGGAAGAACAAGAAGGGTGATAGAGGACATTACAGGTGTTAAAATCTCCGTTTATGGAAAGAGTATCGGCATAATAGGCTATCCACATCAGGCAATGGCTGCGCATGATGCAATAGAAATGCTGATAAATGGTTCACCGCATAGCGCTGTTTACTCGTTCCTGGAGAAGAAGCGAAGGGCAGAGGAGAGGGATTTTTTCGCCGATGATGAGTGCAGATAAAGAGGAAAGAGTACGTGAGGACGAGCGGAGAAGGATGGTAAAGGGGCTCCAGCTTAGCCGTGTGCATCGTCTTGGTGAGGATGTGTCGGAAGCAATGATGCGCGTTAAAAGGCATCTTTTTGTCCCACCTAGTGTTATGGAGCAGGCATACAGCGATTATCCATTGCCTATTGGTGAGGGCCAAACGATAAGCGCACCACACATGGTTGCAATGATGTGCGATTACTTAGAGCTGAAGAAGGGCGAAAAAGTACTTGAAATTGGTACTGGTTCAGGTTACCATGCTGCAGTCATTGCAGAGCTAATAGGAGAAACAGGGCGCGTATATTCCGTGGAAAGGATACAGTGGTTGGTGGATTTTTCGAGAGAGAATCTGAAACGTGCAGGGTATAAGCACGTGACCGTGGTGCAGGGTGACGGAACACTTGGGCTGCCTGAACATGCACCATACGACAAAATAAGCGTGACCTGTGCTGCGCCTGCCGTTCCGCCACCGCTGCTTGAGCAGTTAAAAGTAGGCGGAAAAATGATCATACCCATCGGAAGATACCTGCAGGAGTTATATCTTGTGAAGAAAAAGGAAAAGGGAATAGAGCAGGAGAAGAAATGCGATGTGGTTTTCGTGCCTCTCGTGGGGCGGTATGGATTCAGGTAAAATGAAACAATATAGTGATTTATCCACCGCGGAGAGCGCGAAATTAGAGGTTTAGTTTATTAGCGGTTCAGCTCGTTAGCTAAACCTCCAACCCTCCAACCCTCTAAACCGCTAAGCCGCCAAACCGCTAAATTAAATAGGAGGGAGTTACTCTTTATATAATCAAGAGGATATGACCGAACGTATGCTCTCGCCAGCAAGCGGGAAGGTAATAAGGATACAAACTTTTAAAAAAAGTTTAATCAAAAATGCTACGCAGGAAGAAAGCAGAACCATCTCTATATTTATGCATCTTCATAATGTGCATATCACTGCCGCGCCATTAGACGGCGTAGTGAAAGGAATAACGCCCGAGAAAGGCACTTTTAAGCCCGCTTTCCTACGCAGCAGCGATTTCAATACGAGAAATACAATAGAACTCATGACAAAATACGGGGATGTAAAAGTAGTGCAAATAGCGGGATTTTTTACGAGGAAAATAAAGTGCGATGTGAACGAGGGGCAGAGCGTTGTTAAAACGGAAAGAATAGGTAAAATTTGTTTTGGCTCACGTGTGGATGTGAGCATTCCCAAAGGTTTTGAGATACAGGTAAAAAGGGGGGATAAAGTGAAGTGCAGGAAAACAGCTATTGCATCACCGTGTGCCACCAGCCCATAATGTATTCGGGCAATTTGAACCCACGTTCTCGAAGTCTTTCGACCAGATGCAATGGAAGAGGGCTAAGAGCAAAAGTCGCACGCGCATAAAAGGTCATAGGCGAAGATTCTATTATGAAACTTTCAGACTCCCGCGATAAGGTGGATTCATTACCAACGACGGAATAAACATAGCCCCCATATTTCTTTTGCTCCCTGCACCATCCATGAAGGGGTTCTGTCTCTCCAGACCACGAGAGTAAAAACAAAATATCCCCGGCTCGCGGTCTTGGTGCAAAAGGTCCGGACAAATAAGCTTCATCGCCAATGGCTCTTTTAACGTGCTGCAGCCTTATTGCGGTCATCTTCGCCACGTTTCTCGCAGGTCCCAATCCACCCATTGTTACGCAGCACCGCGTCTCGAGCTTGTCAATGATCTGCTCGTATTTATCTGACCTGACGAATTTATGCACCATTGGTCCTATAATCTTTGATTCCTCCTCTATTTTCTCAAACACGTTCATATAATCATTCTTCTCATTTATGGCTTCCTTTGTTTTCTGAAATAGTAGCAAAGAACCTAATTCATAAACATCGTTCATTATGCCATGTTTAAGAAACGCATTAGCCCTTGTAGGTTTTTTATCTCTCCCCCCCAGTTCGACCACGGTACCATAATCTCTTTCTCTTATCCTCCCAATCGAGGAATTCGTGTTCGAGACAACCGCATCAATGGTAAATTTATCGGTCTTCTCGCGCTCGATATAATCAGCGAGTTGCTTAACCACTATTTTCGGCGTTGCCGTCTCACCACTTCCGGAATTGACAAGCAGAGAGATCTTATCATACTTCTTCTCCAATACCGGCGCTGCTTCCACTATGTTTCTACCCGGGAAATCTACGTCCACCATTGTTCGTACCCATTTGTCCATTTGCCCCATTCCTATGTACAATGCGCTCTGCGATCTTCCCTCCCCGACGAGAATAATACAATCCGCGGAGTTGAGGTCATCATAAAAAGCTTCAAACTCCTTCTTGTTGACATTATGAACATTCTTCATCACACCTTTGATATACCCTACCCTTTTTCTGACTTTTTTCGCACTCATAAAACTATTGTAAGGAAAGAGATTTACCCCTGTTTAAGCTTTTCGATTTTTTTCAATCAATATGCTCTTGCAATATACACTCGCCTTCCTTTCCGCGAGCAAATTATACACTTACCATCGCCGCTCTTTACGCCTTTTTCGCCTCCTTCCGCCTTATCCCCCTCTATCGGCTCTCCCAACACCGTTACACCTGCACCAAGACGCTCCACTACTTCCTGGCCACACGTTTCGCGTTCACACAAGAATATAGAAACAATACCGGATGCAGTGCTGCTCAGCGTTTCCATCTCCCCTTCGCCTTCGGACACGTGTGCGAAAAAAGTTTCTTTTGCACGTTTGGCGATACAGGCGTGGATTTCATTTAATGTCCGCTTCGCTTCGGGCACGACATCGCGAATTGGAACTTGCATTTTTGTGAAGTCGTCCCTTCTTACAAATACACATCCATTGTTCCGTATATCCCGTGGACCTATCTCTATTCTCAACGGCACCCCTTTCATTTCCCACCTGTAATATTTCGCACCGGGCCGTTCAGCGGAATCATCGAAAAAAGCCCTTATTCCTGCTTCTTTTAGTTTCGCGAACACGTCAGAACAAATTTTTTCCACGTTCGTTTCTTTATTTTCTCCCTCGCTTGAATACACAATGGGCACGATAACCACCTGTATGGGTGCGACCGCAGGGGGTAGCATCAAACCATGCTCGTCGCCATGAACGGATATTACCGCGGCAACGCACCTTTCCGAAATGCCGTAGCACGTCTGATTCACGTACTTCAACGAGCCGTCTTTATCCTCATATTTTATGTCAAACGTTCTTGCAAAAGTCTCGCCAAGCAAATGGATTGTCGCAATCTGCATTGTCCTTCCATCGGGCATAAGTGTATCAAAAGCAATAGAATACTCTGCTCCCGGGAATTTGTCCCAGCTCGGTCTTTTTGTAGTCACATAAGGAACAGCAAGCACGTCGAAGAAGTTTTTGTATAACGCCACCGCCTTTTTTATTTGTTCCTCTGCCTCGGCACGATTTGCGTGTGCGGTATGCGCCTCTTTAAAGGAGGTTATCTCACGCAGTCGAATAAGGGGTCTCGTATGCCTTGTTTCATATCTGAACGTGTTCACTATCTGATATATTCGGATAGGCAAGTCGCGATGCGACCTGATCCAGACCTTGAAGACAGGGTATATCGCAGTCTCCGAAGTTGGGCGAAGTGCAAGAGGGATGTCCAATTCGGTGCTTCCGCCTTTTGTAACCCAGAAAACCTCCTCTTCAAACCCTTTTATGTGTTCGCGCTCTTTCATTAACTCTTCTTTCGGTATCAACATAGGAAACAGCGTTTCTTCATGGTCTTTATCCATCAGAGAGCGTAAAAACGTGTATACGAGATTCCTCAGCTTATAGCCGTATGGATACCACACATATACGCCTTTCACGGGATACCGGACATCTAATATCTCAGCGCGCTTCAGTATCTCGCTATACCATTCACTGAAGTTATTCTCTTTTTGCAATACCGTTTTAGTTTCGGTTTTGTGTCGCATGTTCATGTTCTTATTTCTATCTCCAACGTCAGGCTGAGAGAAAGCCGCCGGTGGGGCTTGAACCCACGACCTGCTGATTACGAATCAGCTGCTCTACCTCTAAGCCACAGCGGCATGCATGGCACGTGAAAACATTTTTTTTGTGTGTGAGAACAAAAGATATATATAGTAAAAACAATATGTATAAAACATGAAGAAGGAAGAGCTGGTACATTTGCATTTGTTATTGGCTCAGTTGAAGAAGCACTGTGAGGAGAATGGAGTGGGCTGTGATTTCACGAAGTACAACGACCTGGCTATCTCCCCGTTTCAGGTGCATCGGAGTAAAGAGGAGCATAAACAGGCTGTTTTCGTTCTTGGTACCGAACTTGCGTCGCTAGCTGCAAGAGACAATCGCTCTTTCTTGTAGACAAGCAAAAGAAGTGTTTTCCGCTCAGTTAGCGGAAACGTGCCCCTCCAAAAAGGATGGTGAGGGTAGGCGGGCACAAAGCAATAGTAAAAAGCGTTATCGCTGACACGATTTGTATTATTTTTTGAGAATGGGTATTACAAAGAGGGAGGAGAAGCGAAAAGAAGCAGTAGCGTTGAACTATCACGGTGAGGTAATTGATTGATATCCCTGTATTATCTCCTTTCCTTCCATAAAAATCACATCTCGCTTCGATGCAAAAGCGATTGCGTCTGCTTTGGAAAGAGCACCTCCTGATTCACTGTCCAGCATCTCGCATATTACCATTGCAGGGGATATGCCCGCAAGCAACGCCAATGCCACAGAAAGCTCGGTCTGTCCTCTTCTTTCCTCCATTAAACTGTCCGCAGCTTTTAGTATTGAAACGTGCCCTGGGGTTCGAAACTCCGAGTAGAAATCGTAAGAGCGGTCATTTCCGTTTAATACTTTGTCCACGGCTTCTCCCATCTTTTTTATTGTCAACGCCCTGTCCCTATCCGTTATACCTGTGAACGTGTCACGATGATTCACCCACAGGGAGAAAGAGGAACGGTTATCGTACAAAAGGTCGCCCTTTTCTTCCACTATTCTTCTTAGAGGCGAGAAGTTGGAGTTCACGTTTCTTAAAATGTCGCTCATGAGTGGAAGACCAAGTCGCTCTGCTGCGACAGGATGAATAGCAACACATATAAGTCCACCTGCCTCTTTTCTAAAATACGCGACCTTTTGTGACGTGATAGAAGAAGCGTGCACTACAAAATCGGTCTCGCCTTCCCGGTCCTCGGCATCATATATCAATACGAGCTTTCCTTTCTTCACGTATTCTATGCCCCTTTTTACCGATTCCGGGATGTCCTTATTGCTCATATTCATATTACCACGCTTATTCTTACCATGTCTCCATCTCTCAGATCAAGTTCGCCACGCAGGAAAATAGGCGAAATTAGCTCCAGAATGTCTTCAGGATAATGTGTTCGGTTAGGAAGGATGACTGCACTTTTAATCCCTTCCGCCCGGTCATCCAGTATCTTACAGAGGAAAGACTTAGCACCGCCAAAGGTCCTGTTTTCTAATTCAAAACCTTCTATTTCTATCCCACCTCGACCCTCCAGCTTCTTCCTTGTTACCATACATAGCAAGTCAAGGCTGAGATTTAGGGTGCCGGGAAAAGGAGTAAAGCCCAGTTTAGCTTCAAATTGCTCTTTGTACCCATCCAGTGTTGTATAATATGCCCCCTCACCCAAACCTCTAATCAAGCGCCCTCCTATCTCAACTTTAATTTTCGGCGCGGAAAAGAATAGTTCCTGATACTCATAACATTCGCACTTTAATTGCTCTATTCCTCTTTTTGTCAATATTACCCACTGCCCATCCGCTATTATTCTTCTATGCACAAGACCCTTTTTTTCGAGTTCTTGAAGTCGCCTTGCGGCGGTTTGTACGCTTAAGCCAATCGCTCCAGCGAAATGCCCCGAAGAAACCTTAACAGGTTGTTCTACGGCGCCTAACAAAGCGAGTTTTCTTAGCGAAAGCATTATATCCCCGTTCATCTTCGTCTCGGTTTTCATCTTATATCAATTTTAAGATATAACTCATAAATAAGAAGTAGTATATAAAAACTTTTAGCTGGGAAAATTCACATCCCATGAAATATCAATCGAGGATGGTCGTAGGATAACAAAGCGATATGAAAGAGAGCAGGGGCGATAAAGAGAGGTGGAACAAATTTTGCCCGAAATGCGGAAAAAAAACAGATGAACTTTTTGATTCTTTATGTAGAGCGTGCTTTACGAAAGGGATAAAGTTAATTGATGCTGAAAAATTAGCGATACCGATACGTGTAAATGTGTGTGAGATTTGTGGCGGTTATTTCAAGGGCAAAGGGGCAGGAAAAGAGCGGACGAGCATAGAGGAAGTGGTTACGGATGCGATAAGAAAAGAAATACGAGAGCGGTATGGGCATGAGCAAGAATGTAAAGTCCGTGTGGAAGGATTGGTGGGAAACGAGCTAAAAGATGCCGAGAACCAAGTGATTGTGTCTTTGAGGGTAAAAGCAGGGATAAAAGGAGTAGAAATAGAAGAGAGGGGAGAAATAGAAGTTAGTTTAAAAAGGGGAACTTGTGAAAGGTGTGGTAGGATAACGGGTGGATATTACGCGGGTATAGTACAAATAAGAGCAGACGATAGAATTCCCGCAGATGAAGAACTCACTATGGCAGAGGAGATTGCGTATTCTGGGTTAGGTGATGCGGATTTTATTCCTAAAGAAACGAAGTTGAAGGAGGGGCTGGACATATACGTCAGCAGCATGGAATGCGGTCGTAGGGTTTCGAGGCAGATAGTGAAGAAATTAGGTGGCGGTTTTTCTGAGAGTCGGAAATTATATGGGAGGAAAGACGGCAGAAATGTTTATAGGGTGTCGTTTTCTGTCAGGCTTCCTGCGTTCAAGAAAGGAGAGAAAGTGGAAATAGGAGATAAAGTGTTTTCGGTTGTGAAAGTGCGGAAAGAAAAAGGAATAGAGTGCGTGGATGTGGCTACTGGGGAAAGGACGTTCTTGAAGAAAAAAGAAACGAATAAAGCCCGACGACACTTTTTCTTTTTGTAAAAAAGAAAATTACCGGTGCTAAAAGGAAAAAAAAATAGATGAATTTATTTTTTGAACACCGCTATATTTTCTCTTTTATGCCTCGAAGCTTCTATCATTCGTTTTACATTTTTTACTGATTCTGGGTCGCAACCACTAAAATCGCCACTTTCTATCGCTAAGAGGGTTTTATCCAGCGCATCATAACTCATTCCAAGCTCGGATTCGTCTGTTTGCCCCTCCCAGAGGCCGGCACTCGGCACTTTATCTATTATTGCCTCTGAAATATCAAGCTCCTCTGCCAATTTCCTCTCTTCTGTTTTCAGCAAGTCGCCAAGCGGTAGTATGTCCGCAGCGCCATCACCGTATTTGGTAAAATAGCCAACCGAAAGTTCGCTCTTGTTCCCTGTACCCACAACTAAATAATTGAGTTTATTAGCGAAGTAATAGAGGCAAATCATCCTGAGACGTGGTTTAAGGTTAGCCACAGGAATATTCATTTCGCTTTTCTTGTCTTCGATACCGTATCCTCGCGCTTCTAATGTGTTCAAAAAGGATTTGAAAATGTTCGAGAGGTCTATCTCCTTCGTCTCTATTTCAAACGCTTTCGCAACCACCCTCGCATGCTCTACGTCTTCTTTCAAGGAGAAGCAGGGCAATATCAAACCAAGTGTGGTATCAGGGAATGCTTTTTTGCATAATACCACAGTTACCGACGAGTCGAGTCCGCCGCTCATTCCCACTACTACTCCTTCTGCATCTGCTCCTTTTACTTTTTCTCGTATCCAGTCGGTTATTCGATCTGTTAATTTAAGTGAACGCATCTGTGTTTTTTCCTCATTTAATTTACTAAATTTATATCCTGAAAAAGATAACCTGATATAAAAGGATAATTCAGGACAAGTTCATGAGAAGCGGAAAATGAAAGAAAAAGGAGCAATTGCGATAATTCCGATAAAGGGGATGATTACGTCAGAAGAGTCAGCTTTCGGGCTCATGTCCGCATCTACGGAAGTAATAAGAGACATAGAGGAAGCGGAGAAGAAGAGGAAGATAAAAGCAGTGATATTTGAGATAAATTCTCCCGGGGGGACGCCTTTTGCATCAAAGGAGATAGCAACATGCATAGAAAATATGGATAAGCCCGCAATAGCGTGGGTACGGGAACATGCGGCTTCGGGCGCTTACTGGGTTGCGAGTGCATGCGACGAAATTGTCGCGGATGAGCTGAGCACAGTGGGGAGCATAGGCGTTATGAGCATAAGACCCGACATCGGAGAGTTAATGAAGAAATTTGGCATAGACGTGGAGACGCTAAAAACGGGTATCTATAAGGGCTTGGGACTGCCGTATGAGAAGCCGACGGAAGAAGAACGCGAGTTGATAAAGAAGGAATTGGATGAGATTCAGGATAGCTTTTTGAACGCCATAGTGAAGAACCGGAGTTTGGACATGAATGATGCAAAGGTGAAGGATTTATCCACGGGTAAGGTGTATCTGGGCCGAGAAGCAAAAGAAGTGGGATTGATCGACCATCTCGGCGGGCGGGACTTAGCGATAAGGATAGCGAAAGAGCGAAGCGGGATAAAAAAGGAGAAGATAATAGATTACAGCGAGAGGAGGAGGAAAGGATTTTTGAGAAGATTGATGGAAGATATGATGAGGTAAACTCAAATCTTGGAGAAGGAAGTTATACGTTAATGTGAGATTTCGAGCATCCTTTCTATTGCTTTCCTCGCTTTGTCCATGATTTCATCCGGAACAACAACTTCTGGCTTCTCTTCCTTCAATGCGACTTCTACATTCTCTAACGTGTGCATTTTCATCTGAGGACAGACGGCGGTAGTAGAGATGGGATAGAATTTCTTTTCCGGCGCTTCCTTTTTGAGCCGGTGCAGCAGCCCGACCTCCGTGCCAATCAGAAATTTATCACCCGCTCCCTCTTCATTGCAAATCTTTACCATGCCGCTCGTTGAAGCGATATAATCAGCGTGGTCTTGAACTTCGGGGATGCATTCTGGATGAACAATAATTTTTGCTCTCGGATGCGCCTTCTTCGCTTTTAGCAAATCCGTCATTACTATCTGGTGGTGCGAAGGGCAGAGCCCGTGTTCAGGAACGGGAATAATGGTTTTAGAGGTTGTCTTCTGTGCGTGATACGCTAAATTGCGGTCAGGCCCAAATAATACGGTGGAAGAATCCATCGCCTTGACTATTTCCTGTGCATTCGCAGAAGTACAAACGCAGTCTGCAAGCGCCTTACATTCCGCAAGCGTGTTCACGTAGAGGACAACCTCCGCATCGGGATTTTTTCGCTTCGCCGCAAGCAAATCCTCAGCGGATAATTGCTGTGCCATCGGGCATATCGCGCCCTTATCGGGAATGACAACTTTTTTATCGGGGTTCAGTATCGCTGCGGTTTCCGCCATGAAATCAACGCCGCAGAAGATTATGAGGTCAGCAGTCGTATCCATCGCTTTTCTCGCAAGCTCTAAGGAGTCGCCAACGAATTCCGCTATATCCTGAATCTCCGCACGCTGGTAATTATGAGCGAGGATAATCGCATTCTTCTCTCGTTTTAACCTCTCTATCCGCTCCACCTGTTCCCTGCGCTCTTTCTCCATATTCACTAATACCGTATTTGTATAGCAGATATAAAAAACCACATGATTTCAAAATAAAAATAAAAACACAGAGGCACTGAGACACGAAGGAGGAAAGAAGGACAAAACAAATTAGAGACACAGATTAATGCAGATTAACACAGATGAAAAGGATCAACAAACAAACAACGGTTAAACTAAAATAAATCTGCGTAAATCAGTGTAAATCTGTGTCTTAAATAGAAGGAAGCTATACCTTATATACAACGAGAAAACTTTGGGTAAAACTTTAACTAAAAACATTTCTAGATTTTTCTTTTAGCACAGGTTTTCTTTTTTCCAAAAAGAAAAAGTGTAATGAATGGGACTTACGTGCTAATCATGGAAAACCATGCAGATAGAGAAATAGAAATAGGGCAATTGGGACGGGTAGCGTTCAAAAGTGGTTTTTATGCTTATGTGGGTTCGGCTCTTTCCGGATTGGCACAGCGAATAAGGAGACATTTGCGTGAAGTCGGTGAGAACAAGAAATTACACTGGCATATAGATTATTTCCTGGCGAGTTCGGGAGTAGAAGTAAAGGAAGTAGTGTTTGCGGAAACGGAGGAGAGGAAAGAATGTGAAATAGCAGCAAAATTGCAGATGAAGAAAGGTTCAGAGCACATAGCTAATTTTGGATGCAGTGATTGCACATGCAGAAGTCATTTGTTTTTCTCCACAAGCTTTGACAGGCTGAAGGAAGACGTTTACAATGGTTTTCACGAATCGGGAATTGATGAGGTGCTTAATAAAGATTTTTAAAAACGGATTTGTAACTTTTGGATTTGTTATCCAGCAGTACAAATGGGATTATTCTCATTGTATCTAAGGTGTAACTTCCTTCTATTTGAGACACGGATTTACACGGATTTTTTCTTTTGTTCTTGTTGAGCTGGGCTAACGGCATTGCTCTTTTCATCTGTGTTAATTAAGCCCTTTCCGGGCTTGCGGGGATGTGGGCAGAGCCCACAAGCGTTAATCTGTGTCTATAATTTATTTTTTCTTGTTCACAAGCAGAGCATTTCCTCGCTACAAAAATAAACCCGGTATGAGCGATCATTCTATGTTCTGGTCGCATACTTCTACCTTTTATTTCCCAGCCTCGCATGCCAATCTCGTAAATACCCATCACACGAAAGCTTCGCTCGTATTTCAACTCTAACCTTCTTGAAAGCTTGTATATCTGCAGCACGGTTGGATTATAGCACAGTAGTATTCCACCCGTTCTAAGTGATTTGTCTACATGCTCCAGCGCTCTCCAGGGTTCCGGAAGGTCCAGTAGTATTCGGTCTAATTCCTTCTCGTCTATGCCTTCATACACGTCCCTGTATTTTAATATCCGCGTTCCGGAACCTTCTTTTCCGGCACTTTCTACCCTGTTGAAGAAGGTATCTATATTTTTTATCGCGACATCCGAAAATTCCTTCTTCCTCTCATATGATACCACTTCACCGTCTTTGCCCACAGCACGAAGCAGCGCCAGCGTAAGAGCGCCTGAGCCTATCCCTGCTTCTAACACCCTCGCACCCGGGAATATGTCTGCAAGCATTAAAATGGCAGCGATGTCTTTGGGGTATATTATCTGCGAACCTTTCTGCATCTTCGATATGTATTCAGCCAAAGTAGGCCTTACAACCACGAGTTTTTCGCCAAGGGAAGATTTTACCGCATTTCCTTCTTCCAGTCCTATTATGTCGTCATGCGAAACAATTCCACGGGTGAAAGAGAAGGAAGACCCCGCATTCAGCACAATCTGGTATCTCTTACCTCTTTTGCCTATCAGATGCACGAGTTCGCCTTCTTTTATTTTTAACATCCTGTTTTGAGACATTTTTTAACCACAGATTACACGGATTACACAGATTACACGGATCTTCACGAGAAAGCTGTTTTAAATTTAATTAGTTCTTGTAGCTTTTAAATATGCAGAGATAAGACAGAAAAAAAATGCTCGACATCATGCATAAGGGTCTGAAAAAGGCGTTGAAACACTGCGACCAGGCGGAGATTTATGGAGAGTGCGGCGATGTTTTAAGCGTTGACCTTGAGCGAGAGGAAGTAAAAAAGGTAAAGCACGTTAAAAGCACCGGTATTGGAGTACGAGTAGTAGTAAGAAAAAAAATCGGATTTTCATACACTACCGCTTTGGAAGACGCGAGAATAGAGGAATGCGTAGAGCATGCAATAAAACAGGCGAAGGTATCCGAGCAAGACACGCATTTTCTCGGCTTGCCAGGAGCAGAAACGTCAAAGCAGGGCTACACGAAACCGGAAAAAAGTTTTGACCCGCGCATAACTGAACTGCTTGAGTGTGGTAGCGAAGATGCGATACAATATTGCAAACGGATGCTGAGTGGCGCGAAAGAGTATAAATTGAGCAAAAGCGTAACGTGCACGCCAACAGAAGGCAGCTTCGCCGCGGCTCGCGATGAGACATATATCTTGAATTCAGAGGGTATTGAAACAAGTGATTCAGGCACGTACGTCTCCGCAGGGCTGATGGTTGTGGCAAGTGAAGCAGGTGGTAGCGAAAACGGAGAGGAGATTTCAGGATACGAGGGGAAGGTAAGCCGGATACTCACGGGCATAGATTTTGAATGGATAGGCAGGGAAGCGGTGAAAATGGCTGTGGATTGTTTTGGTGCTAAGAAACTAAAAACGAAGGAGCTTCCTGTTGTTTTCTCGCCACGCGCAGTACAAAACCTTCTGGCTTATACCTTGATTCCGCAACTGAGCGCGGAGAACGTGCAGCGGAAACAATCGCCGTATCACGGTAAAAAAGGACAGGAAATAGCTTCTGAAATTCTTACGGTTATAGACGATGGCACGATGCAGGGCGGTGTAAATAGCAGAAGAATGGATGGCGAAGGCGTTCCCGCTCAACCTACGAAGTTGGTAGAAAATGGGGTGCTGAATAATTTCCTCTATGATTCGTACACCGCTGGTAAAGACGGTGTGGAAAGCACAGGTAACGCAATAAGAGGTTTTAGTAATTTGCCAACCCCGGGAGCAACGAATTTCATTATAAACGCAGGAAGCACCGCTTCTAAGGAAGAGATGTTCGGCGAGATACGTGAAGGATTGTTTGTAAATGACGTGATAGGTGCGCATACGGCTTCACGTGCATCCGGCGATTTCTCCGTCGTTGCACAGAATTCTTTTGGCATTAAAAAAGGCGAGTTGTATCCGGTTACGCAGGTGATGCTCGCAGGCAACATGCAAGAGATATTGAAACACGTGGAAATGATTGGGAACGATACAAGACAGATTTACAGTGTCGTTTCTCCTTCTGTTAAGGTGTCGAGGGTGCAGGTTGTGTCGTAAAACCTTTCTTTAAAAGAAAGCTTGACTAAAGAAACAGGTCTTTTTTTCTTTTAGCACAGGTTTTCTTTTTTGTAAAAAAAAGAAAAAGTGTTGTGAGAAGCGCCGACTATGAAGTAATTCGCACGCTTCTCTACGTTGTTTCTATACATTTTAGTTTAGTTTAGTTGCGAACGGCATAGTGCATAGACAGCGTTTTTTGTCCATGCTTGTTCTTGTGTCTCTACGCCTCCGACATGCTTATCGCCCCTTGTTCACATACATCTATGCAAACCTCGCAATCGGTGCACTCCTCAGCGTCTATTACCGCATGTTGTTCTCGTCCCTGTGGGGCACTGCTTGGATCATCTTCAACCAAGCTTATACACTCCACCGGACACTCCTCTACGCAATTGCTCGCTCCTTTTTCCTTCCCCTCTACATCCTTACAGCCATTACACTTCTCCAAATCTATTACTGCTGGCATTTTTTTTCTTATCACTCTCCTAATTTATTTTTTTCTCTTCTTTCCTTTTAGTAACGCTTTCCTTTCTAAGAAAAATGTTTTAAATTCATCATATATAAAAATTGCTGTTTTTTCGTGCAATTAAAAACGAAGGTTATTTATATTAACCAAAAATAGATAACTAAAAGGTGATACCGCAATGAGTATTGCAAAGCAGCAGGTTATTAACTTGATTAAGGAACTTCCAGAGAAAATAGATATTGATGAATTGATGTATCGTCTTTACCTTAGACAAAAACTCGAGGCTGCTGAGGAAGACGTCCGTGAAGGTCGTCTCATTTCTCACGAAGAAGTTGCGAAGGAGACATCCAAGTGGTTCAAATAAAATGGACGAAACGGGCACTCAACGATTTGTGGAAAATCTACGAGTTCATAGCTAAGGATTCACCGCGATATGCTCAAATACAAGTTGAAAAGATTCAAACAGCCGTTTCAAATCTTGCTGTTTTTCCCTCTTTAGGTAGGCAAGTGCCTTCTCCGTGTGCTCTGCTGTGACATTTAAGGATATTGCAATTTCACTGGAAAATTAGATAGTGCCGCTGCCATGCTATCAAACAGCCTCTACCCCTATCAAAACCTCCTTTTTACCTATTTTCCATTTCTTCTCGTAAAATCCCTCCCTTTTTGATTCCGATATTTGCATTCCTTCTTCTATGCTCGCCGCAAGTGTCTCCTCACAAATATAATCTGAGAACATATTTATCGCCTCTTTTACCTCTTCGTCACCCTCATACAGGATTCTTATCTTCGCCGTATATTCCAGGTCAATGTCCTTCCTCATACCCTGTACTCTCCTCACGAGGTCTCTGACCAGCCCTTCTTCTATGAGACTTTTGTCCAGAGTAACATCCAGAAACAAAGATACGTCATCTACCTCTACCTTTTTAAATTTTCTCTCTTCTGCCAGCGTTTCCGCAACTGCCTTTGCTGTAATATCTTCCAAACTTTCTTCAAATTTCACTTCTTTCACATTCAACTCATCCTTCAATATCTCTACCAAACTCGCCACTTCCTCTTTCTTTTCCTTGCTACAAACGACTACAACTTCCTTTAGCGGCTGTCTTATCTTTATTCCCACATCTGACCTCGCTCGCCTGCCAGCCTCTACTAATTTGGAAATTAAGTCCATCGAATCCTCCAATTCCACATCTATAAGCGATTCGACGGGAAAAGGATAATCGCAAAGATGCACACTCTCAAGCGCGTCTTCCGAAATCGTTCTTACGATGTTCTGATAGATATGTTCGGTGATGAAAGGCACAAAAGGCGCGAGCAATTTGCATAAAGAGACAAGCACCTCATACAGCGTCAAGTATGCACAATCCTTATCAAAGTTCTCCTCGGTGACCCAGAACCGCCGCCTTGACCGCCTTATGTACCAGTTGCTCAGGTCGTCTACCACGAAATCTTCTATTCTCCTCCCCGCAAGATGTATTTCAAACCGTTCGAGAGCCCCAATCACGCCTTTTATCGTTGAGTTCCATCTTGACATTATCCATCTGTCCATTGCACTTCTTTTATCCATCGGGATATTCTTCGCATTCGGATTGAATTTGTCTATGCTTGCGTACGTGATGAAGAAGAAATATGAATTCCAAAGCGTGTTCAATGACTTCTTTTGCCGCTCCGCTATCGCAGGTTCCGAGAACCGTATGTCTTCCCATGGTGGACCTACGGTGAAGAAATACCATCTCAACGCATCTGCACCGGCACCTTCTTTATTGAATATAGAAGTTATGTCAACCACGTTTCCCTTGCTCTTACTCATCTTCACGCCGCGCTCATCCAATATATGACCCAGTGAGAGCACGTTAAGATAAGGTGGGACATCGAAAATAGCTGTTGAGACACCAAGCAAAGAATAGAACCAGCCACGGGTCTGGTCTATCGCTTCAGTGATAAAAGAAGCGGGGAAATTCTGCTTGAACTTTTCCGTCTCAAAAGGGTAATGCCACTGAGCAAAAGGAGCAGAGCCCGAATCGTACCAGCAATCTATCACGTCCTTTACCCTTCTCATTTCTCCTCCGCATTTCTCACACTTCAGTAACACATCATCAATGTATGGCCGGTGCAGGTCGAGGTTTGCGTCTGATTCTTGAGGAAAAGGAAAATTATTTGCCCTTTCCTTCAGTTCCTCTATGCTTCCAACACATGTTTCCGCTCCACATTTGGCACATACCCATATATTCAGTGGCGTGCCCCAGAACCGCTCTCGGCTTAGCGCCCAATCCTCAATATTCTCCAGGAAGTTCCCGAATCTTCCGTATTTCAAGTGCGAGGGATACCAGTTTATCTTTTCATTGTTTGCAAGCAGGTTATTACGCAGCGATTTCATACCGATAAACCACGATTCGCGGGCGTAATACAAAAGAGGCGAACCACAACGCCAGCAAAAGGGATACGAGTGCAAATGCGTGCTCTCTTTGTACAGGATGCCACGCTGCTCCAGCATTTCTATTATGCGCTTATCCGCACCCTTTACGAAAATACCTTTCAACGAGGGAAACGGGACGTCTCCCGTGAACCGACCTTTACTGTCCACAGGCTGAGAAAACCCCAATCCTTTCTCCTTGCACACTTCGTAATCGTCTTCACCAAATGCAGGTGCAATATGAACGACGCCCGTACCTTCGTCTAACGTGACGAAATCGGCAGTGATTACTCGATGTGATTTCCCCTCTACAGGCACGTCAAAAAGCTGTTCATACTCTTTGCCTTCCAGATCTTTACCTCTTAATCGCTCAGTTATCTCATATTCGCATTCCAGAGCGTCCAACCGTGATTCAGCAAGAATCAAAATCTCTTCGCCAGTCTTTACCTTCACGTAGGTGTGCTCTGGATGAACCGCGAGTGCGATATTGCCGAATAAAGTCCAGGGAGTTGTAGTCCATGCGAGCATAAAAACAGGTTCTTGCTCCTGCTCCTGTTCTTTTGCTTCTCGCAGCTTGAACTTTACGTATATCGAAGGGTCCTCCACCTCCTTATAGCCCTGTGCTACTTCATGACTGCTCAGCGTGGTCTCACACCTCGGGCAGTAGGGCACGACTTTATGCCCCCAATAAAGCAAGCCCTTGTTCCATATCTCTTTTAACGACCACCAGACAGATTCTATGTATTCGTTATCGGAGGTTACGTAGGGTGAATCCATATCTATCCAGAACCCCACTCGTTTCGTGGCATTCACCCATTCTTTTTCATATCTGAATACCGAGTCCTTGCATTTGCGGTTGAATTTCTCTACCCCGTACTCCTCTATCTCACGTTTGCTGTTTACTCCCAGTTCCTTCTCCACCTCTATCTCCACCGGCAGACCATGCGTGTCCCATCCTGCTTTTCTTTCTACCCTGAAACCACACATCGTTTTATATCGCAGCACGAGGTCTTTCACAACCCTTGTAAGAATATGTCCGGGATGCGGGAGTCCATTCGCAGTTGGTGGACCCTCGACAAAAATGAACTTCTCACAACCCTCTCTGCGGTCTACACTATGCTCAAATGTTTTATTTCTGTCCCACAGCTCCAATATTTCCTCTTCCTGTTGTATGAAATTTGGTCTTTGCGCTTCGCTCTTGAAATACGCCATTTCTTTAT